>CAISJH010000014.1 GCA_903885585.1 uncultured beta proteobacterium | reverse complement strand
TCCTGAAACTCAGCGGTGAGAAAGGAGGCCTCGTGCCGGTTCGCCCACCTGGATGGCCGGATCATGGAGGGGCCGATCCTACGCAGAGGTGCTTCTCGTTCAAGCGACTTGACGCGAGCTCTCAGCGCCTCAGCCTCCTGAACCGCGCCGGACTGGGCGGTCAAAAAACCCATCATGGTCCCTGGCGCAGTCTTCGCCTTGGCCGGCTCCGCGGGCGCGGCGCTGCCTCCGGCCGGCTTCGGTGAAGGCTGCAGTCCTGGGATCAGGCCTGCTTTCTCGAAAACCTTCCTGGCCATTACTCAACCCCCTTCTCGGCGAGTGTTGAACGGTTCAACACTTTGGCGGAGAGTGCCACCGAGGCCGCGTTAGATTCCGCCTGACGACGCCAAACCGATTGAACCGATGTCTCTATGTAGCCAACCATCAGATCGTAGGCATCCCTGGCGCGCTTGAAGGTCCTTGCGTTGCCGTCGTATTTCGTAATGTCAAAAACTGTTCCGAACTCAACAGTTGCCGACGCGGTTACTGCTGACTTTGGAATCTCCATCGGAAGCACAGAGACCCTGCTGGCGTAGGTGCTCTGGATCCACTGCTTGACGATCGCTCCGGTTGCATCGGAACTGTCGACCCGGCTAAGCAGGATGTTCATGAAGTCGAACTGCTTGTCGTGCCCGCGATTGGTGAGCAGCTGCGTGGTCAGGTCGGAAAACAACGACCAGAACTGAGCGGCCGATGCAAAGTCCAGCGTGCTGGGAGGCAGCGGCATGATGATTCCATTGCTGGCCAGAAGCGCATTGATCGTTGTGTACGAAAGAGCAGGGGGGGTGTCAATCACGATGACGTCGTAGTCAGCGCGCACGTCGTCGATGCCGTAGTGCAGGACGTTCCAGAACTCGAAGCCCTCTTCCTTGGTCTGCCGAGCTGGCAGCGCAAACTCAGCACCGAAGAGCAAAGGCGAGGCCGGGACCAGGTCGATGCCATCCCAGTACGTTGGGCGAATTGCATAACGAATCGATGTCTCCGCCCCCATGACCAGTGGCAGGATGGTGTCCTCTTCTTCTACTTCGGCGTCAGGCAAGAGCCCAAAGAGCGTCGTCAACGAACCTTGCGGGTCGGTATCGATGACCAGCAAATTTAGTCCCAAAAGAGACAAACCTTGTGCAAGTGTGATCGCCGTTGTCGTCTTGCCTACGCCCCCCTTGAAATTCGCGATACTGATGGTCACAGCCTCCGCGTCCTTCGGCCGCAGGCTGTCCTTACGGTATTCGCGTACCCAAGCCCTGACCTCGGGCAGTGTGAACTGACGCCGATTGCCGACCTCGTTCAGCGTGCCAGCCGGCAGGTCACCGCGGCTCATCCGGTGCGCAAGCGAACCCTTCTCGATGCCCAGTAGCTGCGCAAGCTGGCTCAGATTCCAGGTGGGTGCGGCCTTGCGCCTCGTCGGCGCCAACATTGCCGAGCGGATCTGGGACATCATCTCCACCGAGTGCGCGGCCTGTTCTGCGATATCGGCCAGGCCGATGGGTGCTGGTGCCTTGATGCTGAGCTTTGACATGCGATCCTCCAGCCCTGAGTTTACAGCTCGCTTTACGTTTAGCTGCATCTCGATGCGTTTCTTGTCAACAGAACAAGAGGCCGAAACTGTTTCGTTGCATAGCCGGTATTCGGTTTGGGTTCCGGTTCCATGAAACCGCATTCGGGGTTCAATAGATACACCTTCTTCGAAATCCTATAAGACCTTTAGGTTCAAGAAACTCGATGTGAATCAAAGGCTTAGCTCATTCCATGTGAGGGGCTATAGGAGGTGACGTGAGCCTTTCTAGGAGGCAAGGTGAGTGGACACGGGCCATCGGGTGAGGGCCAGTAGGCTGACTCGTGAGTGGATATGGGGTTGGTGCCTCCTGGGACGCTGCACTCCATCGGCAGGCCTGTTTGAAGGGCTTCTAAAGGGCTTGATGTGAGGCCTTTTAGGCGTTCGTGACGACGCCAGCTAGGTGTCGGCCCCCAACTTCGATGTAGCAACCCCGGACAGGCCGGCGCCCTTGTGGAATCCAAGCAGGCACCCCAAGGAGGAACCTGCACGTGAGGACTTTTAGGTACCAACTGCTACCTCAGCAAGCACTCTGGGCACTCTGACACCCAGTCACGTGAGGACTTTTAGGCTCGGACGAATTTACGTGAAGCACCGCACTCACGTTAATATCGCGGAATGGACGATTTCACATGAGAAGCCAAGGAGCCTCACCGCGGGAGCTGATCGAGAACCCGTTGCGCAAGCCAGTCAACACACTGGCCATCGTGCCAACGAAGACCAGCAAGATCACTGTGCTGGCGCGCAAGGCTTACAACGTCCTACTTCATATTGCGCAAGCGCAGGGGATTGAACAGGAAGTGTTCCGTGCACCCCTGCAAAGCATCTTGCGTGGTGTGGACTTCAATTCCAATGCCAGAGAGATCGTCAAGCAGCATCTGCGCGCCATGGTTAGCACCACTGTTGAATGGCAGTCGCCAACGGCAGGGGAGGGCGAGGCATGGAACGTGGCCGGCCTTCTGGCCCACGCAAAGGTCTACAAGCAGGGCGGCGAAAACTGGGTCGAGTGGTCCTTCGCGCCCAACATCAAGCATGAACTGCTTGACCCGCAGCGGTTCGCCAGGCTGCGCCTTGACGTCATCTCGCAACTCAGGCGCCATTCGGGCGTCGTGCTCTATGAGATCTGCGCTCGCTACCGCGATGTCGGCCTAACGGCACGGCAGCCATGGCCCTGGTGGCGACCAGTCCTGACAGGAAGCCCGGACACCGATGATTCGGTCAAGCAGGAGTACCGCTTCTTCAAGCGTGACGTACTGAAACTCGCCATCGCTGAGGTCAACGCGGTCACAGATATCGACGTCGAACTGATTGAGCACAAGGCCGGGCGCTTCATCTCTGATATCCAGTTCAGAGTTGCGAAGAAGCGGCAGGAAGCGCTACCGCTACGGCACCCTCCTGTGGCTGTCGACCTCTCTCAGGTGACGCGTGCGATGTCTGCCGGCATGAGTGCAGACGAAGCCGAAGCACTGATTCAGAAGTATGGTGACGAGGCCATGGCCGCTGGACTCGATGCACTCATGAAGCGCATAGCGAACGAGTTCCCGGAGCCTCTCCGCGATCCGTACCGCTACTTGCGTGCGCTCCTCGAATCCAGCTCTGCAACGGCCGCCAAGAAAGCAGCGGAGGGCGGCGCTCCTCCACCAGCCAACAGCGCGGCTGTGGCTGCAGCTTTGGAAGGCTGGACCGCTGAATGGGTCAGCGCCAGGCGAGCACTGGTGCTGGCAGAGTTCGAGTCGCTTGCGCCCGAGACGCAAGCAGACTGGGTCGAGCGACTGCGGGAACATCTGAATGAGCGCGGCGCCCACCCGTCGATCCGCAAGCGGCTCGAAACCAATGGGTGGAAGCACCCGATCGTGATCGGCGAACTAATCCGGTTCTTCAAAGGCGCGGACTGGGACAAGCCCACCCCTCAGGAGTTGCTCACGATCGCTGCACAGCGTGGAGGCCGGTAGTTAGACCTTCAGTGACGACGGCGACCGTTTAACTTACCTACGCCCAGGTCCGTGCCGCGTTCGACTGCACACAGCGCGCTCATCTCGCTGACAAGGGTGCGTTGCAAGAGGCTGGGTCCACCGAGTACAGGGCCAATGGCCCGGTGCGCTTGAACCCCTTCTTTCGTTGATCCGGCTCTCCCAACAATCGGGCCACCAGTGTTACTGCCCAAACTGGACGCGCCATAAGCGCTGTCCTCTTGTGGTGACTTCCTGTCCATGTGCACAACGATTGCTCTGGGTTCTTTTGTCAAGCTATGACCTTATTATGGCGATCTGATGGCGACTCTCTTACGCGGCGTTGCGCTGACAGGCGAAGCGCGCCGTCTGCGGCGCCTCGATTTGCCTCGGCGCTTCGACCAGCTGAGTAGCCACCCTTAACCCAGCTTGTCGAGCCCTCCCAAACAAAGCTCAGCCTTGTCGTCCACCCCGACGGCGGCCGCGATGACAAGAAGGGCTCCGGCTTGCACACATCGGCACGAGCACCACATCGACCGCCCTGAAGCCCGCCGGGCAGACCACCTTCGCCCGCGACCCCCGAACAGGCACCCATTTTGTTGGGCTCGTTAGTCTCTTGGCTCGAGCCAACCTCGGCCCCGACACGTCATCTTGGCTCTGAGCCAAGATCTCGCACGGACGCTTCTCGACACTTTGCTCACTGCAGCCTGCGCTCAAGACCCGGCCGCACCCATCCTGCAGCGACTTGGCACGACGCCACAAAACGAACATCGGTCGATCATCGACCCAGGGCATTGACTCTTGGCTCGAGCCAACCTAGACATTGGCTCGAGCCAAAGGCGCGTGCTTTGTGCAGAGTTTGATCTATATACTGCGATCTATGCGCGTCAGGTGTTCATAGATTCGGCATTCGGACGTACTTTGAGTTACGTGCAGCACCATGGAAAGGACGGCCGATGGTCATCACGATCGGGGCAGAAAAGGGCGGCGTCTCTAAAACGCGGCTTGCCACTCACATCGCAGCTCTCGCAGCATTTCAGGGAATCGATGTCATTCTTCTCGACACTGACAAGCAAGGCTCCGCGATGTCTTGGTCGAGGATTCGCAATGAGGAGGGCGTCTCTCCGTCCATCCCAGTCCTTGCCTTGCCGGCAAACCCCGCCCGGGAACTCGCTAACCTGGCCAGCAAGTTCTCGCTGGTCGTCGTCGATATCGGGGCGCAGAGTTACCGCACATTGCTGGAGTGTGCCCAGCTCTCCGATCTGGTGCTGGTGCCTTGCGGAAACGACCAGCAGGAGATGGAATCGACCCTCTCGGTGTTCGAGGCTCTTCGTGGGCTGGACGGCCGTCACCAGAGTGGCCGTATTCCCGCGCACGTGGTCCTGACGCGGGTGTCGCCTAAAGAGAACGCCAAAGCCACCGTCGAATTGCGCGACTTTCTGCGCGGTGAGGGCATCTCCGTCTGCCAGTCTCACATTGCCCATCGAGAGGCTTGGAAGGCCACTGGCAAGACGGGCAGGGCGCTGCACGAGCTCAAAGGCGCCGACCGCTCCCCGAAAGCAATCCGGGAGATGCAGAGCCTTTATGACGAGATCGTCCAGCTCGCGAATCAGGAGTAGAGCTCATGGCCAATTTCAAGAAAAAGCCCATCTCGCCGCAAGCCGTTGTAGCGGCCGAGGCCTACGCAGCCGCCGCACCCATCGTGGCCGCCCCCGCGCCAAAGCCTCTTGGCTCGAGCCAAGTCCTCGAGCCGGTGGCTGAAAGCCCAATCATTCATGCGCCGCTTTCGCGCGTGAAGTCCAACCCGCTAAACCCTCGCGCGATCTATACGAACACCGCGATCGACGAAATGGCTGTGTCCCTGGCAGCCAACGGCCAGCGCGTCGCCGCGCTCGGATACCTCGACGACGATGGGCATGTCGTGCTGATAGAGGGAGAGACACGCCTGCGCGGAGCGCGCGCGGCTGGCCTAGACACGCTGCGCGTGGAGATTCGCCCCAAGCCGCAAAGCGACCGCGAACTCTACGAAATGGCGCGCGCCGCCAACGTCGAGCGGCGCGACCAGACGCCCCTCGATGACGCCCTGCGCTGGAAGGATCTGATCTCTCGCAAGGTCTACCCGACCCAGGCGGCACTCGCCAAGGCGCTTGAGTTGGGCGAGGATCACGTGAGCCGCACGATGTCGCTAGCGGCGCTGCCGCAGAAGGTCATCATCGCTGCCGCCGAACACCAGGATCTGCTCAACCTGAAGATGCTGAACGCACTGCGCGAATTCTTCGAGCAGCAAGGGGAGGGGGCCACCATCGACCTCATCCACGAGACTGCGAGGTCTGGCATGGGCTACCGCGACGTGGTGGCGCGACGCAAGGCAGCTGAGAAAGGCCCAGTTCGCCGGCCGCGCTCAATCCGCGAGCCGCTGGCCTACTGCGCAGCGAAAGGCGAGATCAAAACCTTCGAGGAGGATGGCCGCATCGAGCTGGTGCTTAAGGGGCTGGCGCCTCCCGAAGCAGCCAACCTCGTCGAGCGCTTCAAGAAGCTGCTCGCCGAGCCGGGATCGACGACAGAAGAGGGCGTTAGAAAGTAAACGCTTACATGCTCCCAGATCCTCGATGCGACTGCATTGCATCGACGGGCGAGTGGAGCTTGGAGTTGGCTGCGGGAAAGGTTAAAGAGCCGCAGGGCGTTGGCCACCCCTTTGGGGGATCAGTTCACGCTGCGGTGTCTGGCAGCGTCAAGCGCGAGGCGAGAACCGCCAAGAGATCAGGTGGCCAAACTCGGCCACTGTCTAGAAGAGTAGCCTCAGGCCATGCCGAGCGAGACCGTCACAGGCGGCTCACCCCCTCGCGTTCATGACGCTCAGTGGCGAGCGGACCTGCCGTCGGTCTTGGTGCCAGCAAAGGCCAGCATGCGCTCTTGGATCCAGGCGCTGCGGTTATCAGCGTCGGCCGGAGCGCTCGCGGCCAGCTCTTGAATGATGGCCTTGGCCGCCTTGCGACCGCCTGCGGCCTCGTCAAGCTTGCGAAGGCCCTCTGCCAGGAGCGTCACCGAAGTGCGCTTGCCGCCCACGTAGACATGGATGCGCTCGGCTGTCTGGGACTTGCGGGCGCTCGCACCCGGCGCGGAGTCAGCCATTGCCAGGCGGACCGCCTGTGTCACCATCTGCAGCAAGTCCGGCTCGGCTGGCTTGGCTTGCTTGGCTCCTAGTATCCCCGCCACCTCGTCTCGGAAGCTCGAAGCAAAAGCACCGACGCGCGCGTGTCCGACGCCGCTCTCCACCATGGCTTTGAGCGCGGCGCCGACGATCGCATCGATCTGGTCTTCGCTAGCACCGGACATTGCGCAAAGTCTAGCTTAAGGCGGGTGTGGATACGCTCAAGCAATACCGCGCAGTATGCAGAAGCGCCATAAACCGTCGAAGATGGGCTGCGCATATCGCTGGATACGCCTAAAAGTATGCAAAAGCGCCATGCCTTTTTCTGCCAAGCCTGGCTGTTCGGGGGCTGCTGTCTTTGGGTTTTCTGATGATGAAATCATCTACGAACGACCCCAGAAGGCGAGGCTTACGCCGTTGGGCCAATGAATCTGGCGGCCTGCAATACCGTTGAGTCCCTCTTGTTACAGAACATCCCCTGTGTTCCATGTTCCAAAAGTCGTTTTGAATCAACGGCTTATGCGAAAAGCGATGGCACTTTGGCAGACTATCGATGGCGCTTCTGGGGAGAAGGACGCAAGGTCGCATACTCCCCCTGGCGTCCCTGCTTGTGGAAAGTGGCAGTTCTGCATACTTCGACGCCTCGCGTCTGATCGATGGCAGCTTTGATTCATGCTTTGCCATCGCTTACGATCCACCATGTGCAGGAACCAGATCCCGATGCCATAGATGCTGAGCCCGCAGGCGACACGGCGAATTCGCGCGCCATCGCTGAGAGCGGGTTCGACATGCGCTTGCGTGACGAGAGCCAGATTCCGCTGTTCCCCACCGAGGATCTGATCATCCCCGAGGCCCTGCGCAACATGCGCAAGGGAGTCGCTGCGATCCACGCTACGCCGACCAGGGCCGAGCACGCCCAGAGCCTCAATAACCGTCGATTGCTCGACGCCTGCATCCTCATCGCACAGATCGACTTCCGCAAACGAGGCAAGGAAGCTTTGGCCCGAGTCAAGAGCGAACGGCTCGCGCCAGTTTTTGAGACCCGGATCACAGACCTGGTCAGGCTCGCAGGCATCCCAGGCAAGAACTTCCAGCGTGTCTACGATGAGCTCGACTCTCTGTTCGAGATGACCTTGCGCTGGAACATCGTTGGCGAGGACGCGCAAACAGAGTGGGAGATGAAGAGCCACTTCCTGTCGTCGCTCGGGTATGGCAAAGGCATCAAGCGCGGTCTCATCCGGTTCTCGCTCGACCCTGAGATTCTCCAAATCGTGCTCGAACCCAGCAACTGGGCAACGCTTTCGCTGCAAGTCATGCGAGGCCTGGGCACGGCCGCGAGCTATGCGCTGTATCAGAACGCTTGGCGGTACGTGAACACCGACAAGAAGGTGACCGCAGCGCTGCCGACGGCAACGTGGATCGAACTGCTCCTGGGCGATTCGGGCTATGTCGAAGACGATCCTAAGCTTGGCAAGCGCGTCGTGCGATACGCCGACTTCAAGCGCCGGCACCTCATCGACGCCATACGGCGCGTCAACGACATCCCCGCTCTGGGTTACACCCTAGAGCTCAAGGAACTCAAGTCGGGTACGCGCGTCTCCAAGCTGCAATTCGCGTTTGTCCCAAAGAGATCAATGAGCTTGGGCATTCCGATGACCTGGCCGGGCGATGTGGTCAATGCGCTTGAATCCTTAGGCTTCGCCCCGGCAGAGATTGGCGATCTCAGCCAAGCCCGCTCTTTTGAAGAAGTTGCCGAAACCCTGGTCAAGCTCAAGCAAGCCGAAGACCGCATGAGGGCCCAGGGTCGGCACATCTCGTCCAAGAAGGCTTACTTCAACGGCATCCTGGCCAACGTCTCGACTGGTAAAGGCGACGATCTGGACCACGCGAAGATCGAGGCGGAGGCACGCTCGCAAGAGGCGCAGCGCGCGTCGGCCGCACGCCAAGAGCGGTTGAAAGAAGAGTTCGCGCGCCACGGATCGGCGCGCTTCGCTGAGGAATTCTTCGGCCTTCCCGAGGATCGGCGCGAGGAGATTCTGGAGGCATTCTCTGGTGCAGATGAGTCGCGCCTTACGCAGCCGTTTCTCTCGCACGGATGGACGCCGAAGAACGCCGCAGCGCTGGCTATCCTCCGGGGTTGGATGAGGCGGGAGCGTCCTGAGATGCTCGACGAGCTGCTGCCGCTTCCCGAGGATCGAAGCTTTGAGGCCTGGTTAGCGTGGCGCCTCGACCAGCAGCCCCAAAGTTGAGCGCAGGGGACTGTCGGCTTCGACCTAACAGCGAGGGTTTTGTGCTTCGGCAGCCTCGTCTCGCTCCAGGCGATGGCGAAGATGCTCACGTTGGGGCTGAGAGATTGCTCTTCCCAGGCTTGGCCACCGTGCCGGATGCCGAGCGGTGGCACTTGGCCTTGTGGGTCGGTGGCGATTCAGTCGATGAAGGCGGTTAGCACACCCAGGGATGGCGGATCGCTATCCGGCGCCGGCACTGCTGTCACTGACGTGTCTGTGGCGGGAGGCGAGGGGAGGGTGGTCGCTGGAGGAGTTGTAGCCGCGATCGTTCTGCTGCGCTGGCGTTGTCCGCCAGACTCCAGATCGCCGTGGGCACCTTGCGAACCTCGGTCACTGCGCTTGTGCTGTTCCTTTAGCAGGTGGCGACGTCCCGCTTCAAGCAGGTCGAGCATGAGCTGAGATTTCTGCCCAAAGCCTGCTGTCCAGAGCAGTCCCGCCAGCTCTGGGTAGCGCTTCGCGTCGATCTGCACCATGTGGCGTTGCCGTTGCGGCATCTCGCCAAGGCCCGGCCTCGTCCAGGCTTTCACGCGCTGGCCCCTGCGGTGGCTTTGCGTGCCAGACGCACATGGTTATCGCGAGCCAGCGCAAGACCACTGCGCGCATAGCCCTCTGCGACGTCGAATCGCCCATGTGCTGCGAGGGTGGCATTCGGCCACCGGTCTCGTACGCGGTCGTAGATGAGTTGGGCGCCGCCTCCAGCCACCAAGATCCCGTCTAGCGAACGGGCGTCTCGATCCAGCTTCATCGCAGCGAACTCTAGGACCTCCTCGGCGTACTCTCGCCGTGCTGCCGCAAGGTCCTCAGCGATGTCTTCCTTACGGCCGAAAACACGGACATACCCCGAAGCAAGCGCCCGTTGAGCCTCGAGCATCGAAACCGAGCTGCCGATGCGTTGGCTCAGCTTTGCGGCCAGCGCCTCCACCAGCCGGTAAGCTCCAGCGCAACTGCCCTTGGCGCGCTCAACCCACTTGCTTTCAGCGATCAGACAAACGTCGAGAGTGAAGTGCCCAACCTCGAGCACTGCCCAACTCTCCGCGGCCACTGGTCGAGCGCGGTCCTCGCGCCCGTCGATTGCATATTGAATCGCCAGGTACGGTGCGAGCGGCTGCGGCAGAACGACCACTTGCGCGCCAGGCACAAGGTTGCGCATTGAGGAAAGCAGGGTGTTGCGCTGCGCCGAGTAGTACTGGGCGGGCAGGCCAAGCACCAGGATGGCCTTTGACGGGTCGAGATCCTGAAAAGCTTGCTTGACCTTCCGCAGCGCCCCGAGCAGCAGGACCTGATGGTGGGGATGCGAGATCCAGTTCTCGGCCATACCGCTTTCTGCCTCCGCGACACCCTGAACGACGGCCGTATCGCCGAAGAAGAACCTCCGGCCGCCCACTTCGATGGTCTCACGAAGCGCGTCGGCGGCAGCAGAGTCTTCAGCAATCTCCACGGCAGAGGTGACGACTGATGGAAAAAGCAGTCTCTCGCGCCGTCCATTGGCACAGGCGATAACCTTACACGCAGAGTGCCCGATATCGAGGGCTATTACTGGTTGCAAGTCCATTACGTCCTCTCCAGAAGGTTGCGTACACTATACATTACGCTGAATAATTGTGGCATTCTATTGGCAACTTCAACACGCAACTTCAACACGCAACTTCAACACGCAACTTCAACACGCAACTTCAGCACGCAACTTCAGCACGCAACTTCAGCACGCAACTTCAGCACCATGCCAGATCAAAGACCTGCAGCCCCCAAGTTGCTCTTGTCGAATCCGCGACGAGAGCAGTCGAGCAGTCCGGCAAGCGCCGAACTGGAGCCAATACTGCTGAGTGCGGTTTCGGCAAACTTGAAGCGCCTGGGCGTGCTGGATAAGGCTATTGAAACTGCGCACATCCTCGTTGCCGACCTGATGGCGGGCGCCAAGACTCGCGTTGGCGTTGAATGGGTTTCGCACAAGACGCGACCTGGCTTGCATCCAGTGGTTCATAGGATTAGGCACACACACATGAAGGACGCCTGGGCCGATGGCAATCCACGCCGCTTTTGGGCGGATGTGCTCAAGCCAGGCTATCTGACGCGTTACGTCGATTGCGTTGCGGGCCAAGAGGAGCGCTTGAATGGGCCGCTGGCTGAAGTGTTGGACGTGCTGCGGATGCTCCTCGACGAGCGGGCGCGCCTGATGGCCACGGTTGGGGACGTCCGCCGCCTTCTTACAGCTCGGTTGAACGCATCGGAAACCACCGCCGATCCGGTGGCCTCACTCGGCGACTTGGAGGGCAGGACCGCTGGCCTACGCGCGCTCCTCCACCTGGCCAATATCGGCAAATAAGCCATGTTGTCCACTCAATTGAAGGCACACCAGACGCAGATGGTTGTTCCTTCGGTGTGGTGTGCGGCCCTCGAAATCAACCGTTCGCAGTACCTCTCACCGTTTCTCGCCCACTCTCGATGCGCCTTTTTGTGGCAAACCTTCTGAGTTGTCCACTCACTTGGATGCGGCTCAGACAGGCCGAGTTGTCCTTCTTCGCGTTTATTGGATCCTCTCGTGCCGTTTCGTCTATCTCCGTCTGGGCCGCCATGTGCCGTTTCAGGTGGCCCCGTGAACGTCTTGAAATGGCCCATGCAGCACTTTTTGCCGCCTTCCTGTGGCTCACCCCTTACCAGGCTTTCGTTCGGCGCTCTGGCGCCCGTTTGTGGGCCTTGCCGGCGCCCTTTAGGTGGCGCCCGCATCCCGACTAAGCGTTGCGTTGGGCTTAAGTGGCCGAAAATCAGCACTTTTTCGTCAGCACGACTTACCTCCGTGTTTTGGGGAACCTCTTGCGGCGCTTCGTCTACGAACAACTAAGTGGATGTCCCTACTGTTTTCGTTGCCCGGCGCTCTATATGGACAACTTGCTTGTTTTGGCCCTTTTTCCCCTCTTGCTCTGACCGACCTGCCAAGGGTATTCCAACCGGCCACGGAGGTCTGAGCAGCCCGCCACCGGCCTCCACGCGGCCCATTGCACGCCCCTAATCCCCCCCCCGGCCCCACCCGCCCGGCCTCACCCCCCCCCTGTCGTCGCAAGGCGTCTGGGTCGGATGGCCCCTTCGGGTGTGGCTCGGCCAATCCGGTTTCCGAAAGCCCCGTCCGTTCGTTGCCGTGGGCGTCTGCCACCGGTCGGTCGGCTCCAGCCGGTGGAGCGGCCAGGCATCTGCCGCTCGGCATGTTCAAGACGGCCCAACGTGACGTGGACTGCTCGGTGACCATTCGTCCGCCGCTTCGCGAGCACCTGCCAGGGTTGGACGTACGGCGGCCTGTGCCGCAGCCGTTGCTTGGCCGCTCCAGCTTCACGCCTTCTGAAACGCCCCTTCAACAGGCACCAGCCGGCCTTGCATCGGTAGTCGGTCGAGCTGTCTGGGCGGGCAGCGCGCTGTCCACCGAGTCTTCCCGGTAGCGCCGTCAGGGGCCGCTGTTTGGCGGGCATCCTTGCCGCGCCGCTCTCCAACTCCCGGGGGTTCGCGACCGCGTTTTGGCGCTTCTGCCTGGCCTTCTTGCTGTGCTGTTTGGCCGTTTTCTGAGCTGCGCAGGCGCTGCATTCTTCGTTCCCGCGGCGGCTCTTCGCTCAGGCTTTTTGTACGGCAGTTCAATCTCTGGTGGTTATGCCCCACCTCTTTTCTGAGGCCTCCTACATTTAGGCTCAGACCTTATTGCGCGGCTCGCTATATGACGGGTTTCTATATGGCCTTTTCTTTATATATAGGTGCTCTATTCATGCGGGCCTTTGCGCCCTTGTCATGGGTTGCGTTCGAGTACGGCGTCCTCTCATCTTCTTTCGTATACTCAAACGCACACCGTCCTCCTGAAGGCTCGTTCATGGTCGTTGATGCTGATGTGCCTGGCCTGGCCCGTCCGGGTCCGTTGAGGTTGATTTCGAGGTCAAGGGCTCTCGCCCTTGTGGCGGTCGCACCGAGAAGCCTCACGGCGTCAGGCCCGACCTTTGGCTTGCTGGCGATCCGCCGAACACCGCATACAGGTTTGGCACGGTGCCGCTGGCTTCGTTTTCGAGTAACGGAGCTGGCGACCTCTTTGATTCGACGGTCGATCGTCAATTGGCCCATCGCTACAGATCGATGGAAACGCCCGCTCCGCCTGTCCTCGCCGTTGAGCGTCCCGATGGCTCACTTGGCTTATTGGACGGCGGTCATCGGATCACTGCTGCCCGTCTTCGCGGCGACGTGGCCATCACCGCTATCGTCTGTCGAAGGACTGTTGCTTCCGCATGAATGATCCACGTAGCGCCGCGGCGCGCGGCAACGGCCCTCGGCGCAGCCGTGAAACCACTTGGTGCCTACTGGTGGCGCTGGCGGCGATCGCGTTCATGGCTGCGCTTTTCGCGTACGTCCTGAGGTGAGCGTGTCTGGCCTGAAGGCGCTCCCGTGGCCGTCCTTGGCGCATGCTCCGCACCGGATCGTGCCGATCTCCATCCTGGAGCCGTACCGAATAGCGCCACTGGTCGCGCCTTCGAGCGGGGAGCTTGCACAGTCTGCGGCGCCAGCATGGCGGGGCCCCTGGCGCTTTGCCAGCGAGTCACCAGCCACGATGAGTGTTTGGGTCTGACGTGGTTGTAGACGCCTCGTGCCCCTTCTGCGGCCAACCTGCGGTGCTGGATCTCCTCGAGGCCTGGGGCGCTGATTTCATGCTCGACGTATGCTGCCAGGCGATGCACGACCATGCGGTCGACTCCCTTCACGACTCACCCACGGAAGCTGCGGCCTGGATTTCGTCCTTGTTTGGCGGTGACCGCGGACTGCGAAGAGTGGTGGAGGAGGGCGGTTGTCTGCGCCTGGACTGGAAGCTGCGCCGCGTAGACATTTCGTTTGGCCAGGCTTGCCGCTTTGTCGAGCTGCACCATCGACACGTCGGGCGGCCTGCCGGGTGGCGATTCGGCGCCGGCCTGCGTAACGGTCCGGATCTGGTTGCCGTAGTGATGGTAGGACGGCCAGTGGCCCGAGGCTTTGATCCTCGCGCAGTGGTCGAGGTGACGCGCATGTGTGCTGCGGACGGTCCAAGGTCTTGGAACGCTTGCTCGCAGCTGCTGGGCTGGGCGGCGCAGGAGTCGAGGCGCCGAGGCTTTGCGCGGATCCTCACCTACACCCGTGAGGACGAGGCAGGTGCCTCCCTCAAGGCGGCAGGCTGGAGGATTGACGGGCGTGTGCGAGGACGGTCTTGGTCGTGCAGCAGTCGGCCCCGCGATTCCGGCGAGTGCATCGACAAGCTGCGGTGGGTTCGCGATCTGCGGCGCAAAGCATGAGCGGTTTGTCTACTCTTGCCGACACCGGTCCTTTGGATGGCGACGCTGCGCGCCACTCCGTCCTCATCCTGGACTCGAACGCGGCGTCGCGAAGCATCCTGAGCTCGATGCTGCGCGATGCAGGCTTCAACACCATACGGCAGGCGGCCCGCGCTGGCGACGGCCTGTCGATGCTTTCGATAGAGTCCTTCGACCTGGTGATCTGTGATTCGCTATTCGAGGCAGAGGGCCTGACGGGAGGCCAGGTTCTCGCGCGCATTCGGCGGGAGATGTTGCTGCCCTTCACATCCGTTGTGATGCTGTTGTCGAGCGCTGCGACACACACGCAGGTTCTCGAGGCAGCAGAATTTGCCGCCGACAGTGTCTTGCTCAAGCCCTTTGCCGCCAAGACTTTGCTTGGGCACCTGTTAGAGGCGCGTGAACGCAAGCGGGCGCTCTCTGAGGTCTACGCTGCTCTGGAGCTCGGCGAGGTTGCCCAGGCCATTGCGCTGTGCCTGGAGAGCGTCGCGCATCGGTGTCCATACTGGCTTAACGCCGCGCGCATCGGCGCCGAGCTGTTGCTGCAGCAGGACCGCTCTCAAGAAGCGCGTTCGTTGTACGACGCCATAGCGCAAGCCAAGGCCGTGCCCTGGGCTCGGCTGGGGCTCATTCGGACGCACTTCGCCGAGGGCAGCTTGCCGAAAGCGAAGAAGGCAGCTCAGGCCTTGCTGGAAGAGGATCCGGAGAACGCGGACGCGCACGCCATGCTCGGCCGGGTTCACGTTGAGGCAGGTGCGCTGGCGCAGGCGCTTGAGTCGTACTCCAGTGCCCTTGAGTTGACGCCGCACTGTCCGCTGCGCGTCCAGATTACCGGCTCGCTGTCGTTCTATAGCGCTCGGCCCGACGAGGCTTTGGCTCTGCTGGACCGTTCTTGGACGCTCTCTCGGGGCACCCATCTGCTTGATGCGCTGTCGATTGTTCAGTGCAGCTACTTGAAGTTCGAGACACGCCAGACATCAGCGCTTCGGTCGAGTGTGGAGGCGCTACACGACTTCGCTCGCGCGAACCCAACTTCCTTCAGGCTTCGGCACTTTTGCCTGGTGGGCGCGGTGCTGCTGGATTTGGCGTACGGACGCAGCCGGGATGCAGTCGAACGCTCTCGCGCCGTGCATCGTCCCGTGATGGAGCCCAACTTCGACTTCGAGGCCGGGCTCAACACCCTGGCCTTGATGGTCCGACTCTTGCCATTCCATCTCCCAGAAGACTCCTTCGAGGCCGTGACGCGCAGTGTGGCCAGGCGTTTTGCCTCCAAGCCCACCGTGCCGTTCCTTCACGCTGTGGTTGAAAAGCACGCCGCGGCATCTCAGTGGATCTCAGAGGAATCTGATGCCATCTCCCGCCTGTCGGAAAAAGGGGTCGACCTTTCGATGAACGGCAAGCCCAGGGAGGCGGTGGAGTTTCTGATCACCACGGGTGACGCCATGCGGAATGGCCGACTCATCGACTTAGCCGGCCACCTGGTTAGGCGACACCGGTCCGCACACCCGGAGCTGTCTGAAGTTGTTGGCAAGCTAGGGCACTTGAAGCGTCGCTACGGAAGCATGGCGGCGCCCGTGGCTGGGCTGCGGCGCAGCATTGACTCCTCTGGCGGATTGCTTCTGAGGCCTCGAGAAGCAGGGTCTGAAACTGCGGCAGTGGCTCAGCCCTGAGGGGGCATCTGGCCGGCTGCCGCTGATGCGCTAGGACAGAACTGCGCCACCAAATGGAACATAGGGGCAGCCCCTGGAGTTCCTTGAGCCGGATGGCTCCTCGATGTGCTGCATGGAAAGCCGGCTTCCGAAATCCCAGTACGGCGCCTGGCGGGGCCTGGTGCCAGAAGCATCGAGCCTACTCTCCTGGGGCGAGGCGTGGATCTTTCGTCTTGAGCCCTGAGCTCGAATTGGCCAGAGGATGCTCTTCGCCATCAGGAGGCGCAGCCCTCAACCCAAGCAGGATTGCTGCCTCGTGCGCTTCGCCCCATTGGCCGCGGGTTTTTCCTTCCAGAAGCGCGAACACGATGTCTGGCTTGAAACCGTGCCGACGCGCCCACTCGGTCATCGTCACGCCGTGGCGTTGCAACCAGGCGCGTGCTTCTGCTGGAGTTCGCAAAGTTGGATCAGGCATTACGCAAAGTCTCCCATACAGGACAGCCTGGCTCAATCTGGGTCTGAAGGCTTCGTCGTGTTTCACGTACTGTCCGGTGAGCCGGGGAGAGGTCGCACCGCCTCGAACCCCCTGGCTGTAGCAGGACTGGGGAGATCCAGCTTGCGCATTACAGCTACTGTTTGCCCGGGCCGAGGTTTGGTCTAGGATATGTGTGTGCAGTTTCTTCAAACTGCTGCGGACAGACAAGGGCCGCTGCGCTGGCGTGCAGAATCTCGACGAGAGCCTTCCCAGTTCGTTCTTCCCGTAGACCCACACGATTCTCTTCGTGGGGATAGCCAGCATCTCCGCGTGATCAAGGAGAGTCGCTGTGCCAAGGTTTGTCTTCAGTTCTCCGAAACTGCCTGCACTCAAAGCCAGGCAGCTACGCAAAGCGTTTCCCTTTCTCCGCCTTTCTACGGCTCAGGAAGCAACGGCCCGCTCGCTTGGGTATGCCTCCTGGTTCGACTGTTTGAAGACCGGGACCACGGGCAAGCCTAGCGCGTCTGACCAGGAAGCCGGACTCCAAACCCGTGTGCTGCGCTACTACCAGCAGGCAGGAGTTCTCGTAAGTTTTGGTATCCATCCCGCAAATGCCGACGTCTGGGTGCGGGGCTGGGGCCTTACAGGTGATCCCACATACCCCCCGTCCATTGCTGCACCCGTCTACTACCGCTGGAGAGACGTTGCCGGAATGGTTCAAAGGGGCGAGCTCACTGACTCAGAGATTGAGGAAGAGTGGGGCTTTTCGGACGGAACCAAGTATCCCGACGTAGATCGGCCTGTCGAAGTTTGCAAAGGAGTCGTGCTCTCGCCTCTGGGCAAGTACCCTCACTACGCGATAGACCCGGCTATCCTGGCGCGGTCCCCGGCCTATCTTGTCGGCGCTTGGGGTCTGTATCACTACGAAGACTCGGGCCCAACGATCGAAAGGATGGTGCCTGGCTTCAAAGACCCTTTCGAAAGAAGGTTGCGCCAGGCTCTCAACTTTGTCCACCACGAGTGGCACCTTGAGGCACCGCATCCCGACGCCCCCCAGCCGATATTGCCCCAGCTCATCGAGGCGGCCTTGGCCGCTCCTGACGCGATGGTTGGCATTTCTGTGCGTTGCATGTTCCTGCCCGACGGGGAGCCGACGTTCGAGCGATTTGCGGTTGCCTGCTTGCGCGGTCGTGCATACGCGGAGTTCCTACGGGCCAAGGGGAGGCTTAACCACGAGGAAGTCGTTTGGTTCAGCGATGTTGAGGTTGGAGATCCTGCTTTAGGACCGCTGAGACAGCACCTCCACTTCGACAATGGAAAGCTGCCAATCTTTCACGCGAACAGCCGCCATCGGCCAGCGCCGCCTCTCTACAGCTATCCCTTCAAGGATGGGCCGATGGCTGAGGATGAGCTCAGTACTTTTCATGAAATGACGCCACTGTTGCCACTGGATCAGGACTACCAGTTCGAGTGACTGCGTATGGCACCCATTGCAGCTGAAGACCAAAACGTACACCCTCCACCAAGCGCTATAGCTTCGGCCTGCCGCCGTTTGGCCGTTGCCATCGGCCCCGATCTTCCCGAGAGCGCAACGCTCGACTTGGCAGCTCGGCTGGCCGTGGCAGCTGAGCGTACTGCGAGCGACGTGTTCTGCGATGGAATTGATGCAGACGGCCTGGCCTTGGTTGCATCGTCCATCCTCGTGATTGCCTCGCTTGATCGGGTGGGTCCAAGCCATGTCCTGACCGCGCAGTTCCCGGCAACTCTTCGCACGCTGCTTGAATTGGTGGTCAGCGACTTCACCGCAATCGATGAGTCTGAGGGCTTGCTCTTGGAGGCACTTGCCAACGCTTCAACGCACCGATACCAGCGCTTCAAGCAGGAGACCTCTGCCAGGCGCACTCGACAGCAGCAGGAACTCGAGCGCGAAGCAGGCCAGCAAGCGAATGAACTGACTCAGATCCTGGAGTCGCAAGCAGGTCCGGGTGTTAAGTCGCTTGAGCCACCAGTTCTGCCGCCCTCGGCAACGACTGGCCGGGCCGCGTTCGAGTTTCCAAGGTCTTGGCTTCCGGGGGCTCAAGGTGAGTGGCGTGACCCCACTCGCGCGCAGGACCTGGCCAAAAGGAGCGTGCATAGAACGATCGGGTATCCGGCCTTCGTGCTGCTTGGCAAAGGTACTGAGGCGCGAATTCAGTGCATCCTGCGCTGGGGCCATGGCGACCTCGCAGTCGAGATCAGGAGCCAACCCAGGGACACTGATGGCGAGGCGTTCGAGGAGGCTCTTCACTGGCTTTCGTTGTGCCCTGACGAGAAGCCCCGTAACTGGTTCGCAGCAGTCACCGAGGCGGTGCCCGATTTGGTACCACCCCCCATGGTCACGATGCGCAATGTCGCTCCGGTGGGTCCTCCGCGCTACGTGTGCACGGCTATCTGGAGCGCCAAGCCGAAAGAGGTTCAGGTCCGTGTCTCTTCCACCGCTCGGCAAACCATGAGTGATGCCCTCGCGGAGCTGGTACAGCGCCTCCATGAGCGCGCCCACTCATTCCGGCCGGCCCACAAGGTTTCCACTCAGGAGCTTCTGAAGGGCTGCGGTCTTCTCAACCCCCGGGTCGAATTCGAGAGATCGCCGCGTGGGCAGGTGGCTTTGCTGTACTGGACCGGGCTTGACGGAGTGCGCCGCACAGCGACGTCGCAGCAGAAGCCCTCGACTGCTAGGGCGCTGGAGGATGCGATTTCGAGCGCTCAAAAGCTCGAGGACTCTTACGCCGTGGACTGGGTGATGGCGGCACGCCGGCTGTTCGCACGCGTAGCTCCTGTGGCGGCTGCACATTTTGTTGAGGAGCCGAGCGCTAATGCTGGTGCATCTGCGCGCATTCGCTGCGTCGTGCGGCTGGATGATGGAACCATCTTGCGGGGTCCTGTGGCGAAAACACGCAGAAGTGCGCTTCTTGCTGCGGTCGAGGAAGTGCGAGAGCGCCATGCCCTACAGAGCCTTGCGAAGGATGCACTGTCACCGACTACTGCGCCAGGCGAACGTCGCGTGAAAGTTTTCCAAGTCCTGACGCACCACAAGGACGCCTGGGTCCAAGAAAGAGCCGCGCTTATGGCGCTTGAAGCTAGATCGGTGGCCCAGGAAACTCGGCTTCGCGACGTCACGGCGCTGCTGGCCCTGGCGGATCCAGTGCGGCGAAACGAAGTCGACGCCCGCGTTGCGGTGCACCTTATCGAAGACGTCCTGCAGTTCACCGCTACCGGCCTTCAGCACGCGAAGCAGGGCCCTAGCGAGCAACGGTTGGTGAGTTACCTGAAGTCGATGCTTCAGGACGGAGTGAGTCCTGGCGCTGAGCTGCAACCTGGCGACGCGCTGGCTGAGGAGTGCAGCCAGGATGGGATTACGGCGGACGAAGCACTCGAATGGCTGTTCACCGCGCGGCTGGCCAACCGCAAGGGGGAGGGCGGTCCCACGCTTTCTGAACAGGGCGCACGGCTGCTGGCCCGCAGGCCCCAAAGTGGGTCGACAGCCCTTGCTCTTTCTTTGCGCAAAGCTCAGGCCAGGACATGAAGGTGTGCGCAGCTTGCTTTCGACGCTGGAGGGAACGTCCGCCGGGCTGCCGCTGATGCGCCAGCACAGTGATACGCCACCAAATGGACCATAGGGGCAGCACTGGAGTTGTTTGAGCCGGATGGCTCCTCGATGTGCTGCATGGAAAGCCGGCTTCCGAAATCCCCGTACGGCGCCTGGCGGGGCCTCGTGCCCGCAGGGCCGGATAGACCTACGGATAGCGGCAATCAAGTAGGCTGTGTTGGCGCGTCGGGTTCGTCATCGGCGCCAGGCTCGCGTTCCCACTGGCTGCACCCGTTTTGTGGGGAAGCTCTGACCTTGGCCGATCCAGGCGCCTGACGCCAACAAACAAAGTCTGTCGAGCGTGTCTGGGCTAAGCCGTTGATTGTTCGCGCATCGCGAGCGGAGGCAAAGTCCGTCGAGAACCTGCAAAACCTTGCCCTTGCTTGCGGTACATACAAATAAAGTCCGTCGAGGCAACTGGGCAAGCTTGGCGGCTTCGGGCGGGCGGGCACAAGATGTGTGTTTTCACTCGGTCAGCACAGGTAGGACATGCCAGAAATCTCGCCCAACGTCACGCACATCTCCATTGGTTCTCGCTTGGCTCAAGAGCGAAGGCGCCTTGGGCTGACGCAGGCTCAATTGGGTGGCCACGCGGGGCTTAGCCGCTCGGCGATCGGGATGATCGAGACAGACAGGAGTCGCCTTGATTTGGCCGCGCTGCTCGCGCTGGTATCCGCGGTTGGCATGGATGCGGCCTTTGTGCTCACGGGCCGGCGCGCGTCAATCGCCGCGGCGGACATGCTGGACTGGAGCCTTGTCGAACAGATCCTCGATGAACTTGCTCGCGCGGGCAAGCGGCTCAACCTGGAGCTGTCTCCGGGAGGGACTGCACGGGCGCTGCGATCGCTCTACCGATTGGCCTCGCATGAGGGCCGTGTGAGTCAGGAGCATGTGGACGACTTCGTCCAGATCGGCGCCGGTTCGGTGGCATAGGCGGTCGCTCAACGGAGGCTGAGCTGTGGCGCATCGGCCACATGGTCTCGACGGACTTTGATCGGGCCCGACGGACTTTATTTGTTGGCGTCACGCCCCGCACCGGGCAGCGATGCCGCCAAAGAGCATGCCTTGGAAGTGAACGCAATGCCAGCACGGCCGGTTGTCCTCCCGCCACGGGCTGAGAAGGGGAAGAACTGCAATTGGAGCACGCGCCTGTTGTTGTCGTCCGCAAAGCGCACGTTATTGCCCGCGCGGACTTAGACTGGGCTGGCGGAGCCTAACCCCATGAACCCAGATTACCTCGCACCTGAGCTCAATTGGGTAGAACTGCTTGACGAGTTGAAGCACAAACTCGGTGCCCGATCTGACGCAGCGCTGGCGCGCCATCTCGGCTTCACCCCGCAATTTGTAAGCGATGTCCGCCGTGGGGGGAAGCCTGCAAGCCCATTGCTGAAGTACCGCGTTCTTGATCAGCTGCTGCCTCAATGGACAACGTCGGCGGCGTTGAGCTTGCTGGATCAAGAGGTCAGGGTGTTGGTGCTCGAGCGGCTTCGTGATGCCAAACCGGCAGGGGCAGTGCCGAGAGCAAGGTGATTCAATGAGCTTCGGCGATCACACGGGCTGTTCTTCAGGCTGCGGCTAGTACGGCGCTGGACTGGATCTGGCGGTGGCTGACGCGGATGCTCTTGAGGGAAACGCGCCCATGAGTGAAGGGGTTACGGAAGTGCAAGCGCAGGGTCATGCTCACGTGCTCTCGATTTGTGTGCTTCGCTACTACTTCGCGCGGGCGGGCTCTGGTGAGGTCGTCTACGAGGAAGACGGCTACTCGGTCGAGGAAGCAAGATCGCTGGGTCTGAGACCGCTGCTGGCGCAACGGATTGCCTTCGATGGCGCACCGTATGCGGCAATACGGGTAGCTCTTCTGGATGACGGCATGCCAATGTGGCCGTTGCTTGCAGAGGTTTGGTCGAATGAGTCCGATGAGTTCAAAGGACCGCCGGCGGAGCTGCTCGTGGACCAGTGGTTGATCGATGCGCTACCAGATCTCGGACAGGGGCTTCAGGCGGTTGGCTGTGTTCCAAGAACGGATATCGGGCGCAAGAAGGTGGCAGGCTCGAAGGGTGTTACGCAGCGGCACAGGTTCTACGTCGACGATGGCGCGATGACTGTCGATAGCATCAACAAGGCGGAACGTGAGGCGGAGGTGTGGCGCTGGTGCTGCGTGAACGAGACAGCGACTGGTTGGCGACATTGCAATTCGGGAGTTGCCAGACGTTTTCCATCGGGAGTTGTCTTCGGGCCGTGCGTGTTGCGAGAGACCCCCGCGCTGTGGGACAAGGTGCCACCGAAGACCAGGCCACAAAGGGACCCAGGCGGTGATTGGGCGCTGGCAACTGCCCTGCAGACCCTGCAACGATGCTCACGCATCCGACACGACGAGACTTCACGGGCAAAGATGTTGCGTCGGGGTACCGGACTCTTGGTAGATGCGCTGAAGACGGACCTAGATGAGTGGATGGCAGGGCTCTCATGGCTGGATGGCGCGTACATGTATGCCGGCACAGGGACTGGCTGCGTCATTGTTCGGCTGCGGGTTGGCGAGCCGTTTGACCCCAGCGCGCAGATCTTCAATAGACCGGAGCGACTGCCTGAACGCTGGCCGCGACTGAACGACGGGACTTCGAAGATCCTGGGGTATGGGGTCGGGCTTCTGGTGTGCGATCTGGGCGACCTTGTTGAGCTGACGGTTGAAGTCGTAGTTGAAGGCCCGGGACGATGGTGGATCAAAGATGCGCTGAACTCGAGCGCTTCGAGCACCATCGCAAGCCAGATCAGGAAGGGCAAGTTTCGGGTGGAATGGCAGGATCTCGGACAGAACTCTCTGAGGGATGGATGGCAGGACCTGACGACGACGCTTTCAGATGGTCAGGTCACTTCAGAGTTGTGTCTGGAACGGCGGTTTTGGCAAACACTCAGAATCGATGAGGTCCGCCAGTCCATGCGAGATGCGGCACAACTGGTGGACACCTTGTGGAGTTGCGCAGCGGAGGCCTGGCGCCAGAATGCGTCCAGGTAAAGAGTCCCACATATGGGGGTGAACGTCACCCTTGGATGCTGAACGCCATGGCCTGGGCAGCCACTTCCTCGCGGGCGAGCGCAGCCGATGCTGCGACGGCAGGGTCTTCGATGTGAGTTCGAATCCTGCGCGCAAGCTCGGTGGTAGTGGGGACGGCAGGAAGCCTCAGCAGGTAGGCGAAGGTCCCCTGGAGCAGAGCGTGCGCGCAAGCGTACGCGGCGGCCTGGGACGGGCCAGACGTTTCAGACATGAAAGTGACCTTCCAAGCAGTCGATTGGAAACTGTAATGGGCATGCGCTTGACATCCTCCCGGCCCTGAAGGACCGGGCTTGCGCGGCGGAAGTCTGGGTCACAGTCACTTGCCCTCTGCAGTACGGGGTTCACTGCGCTGAGACATTCACCAGCCTGAACCCATCCTCGGACTCGCCGTTGCGCTTGAGCTTCACAGCCACAACTGCTTTGGGCTTGACCGCCTTGAGCAGTTCCGGCGGCGCATTGAGTTTTCGAGCCGCGAACTCCCTGTCGGCTGCCTCGAGGCCCGTGACGATCACGGTGGCCGTGTTGACAAGCACGTCGGCAGAGAAATGCGACGGGGATTGGCTTCCGATTGCCAGCCCCAGCCCGAACTTGCGTCCCTCCTTCACAATCTTGTTCAGAGGCGAGTGCCCATCGTCGTCGAGGAGTGCATGACCTTCATCTAGAAAAATCAGCCGCCGCAGCCTGGTCGACTGTCCAGCATCCATGCAGGCCCGAAGGATGGCCGCGCAGTGGGTGTAGACGAGGAGTCGGCGCTCGTCGTCGCGCAGGGCTCCGATCTGGTGGACACGCAGGTGGCTGGCCCAGACCGGTGGAGCTGCCCGGAAGATGCCGATGCTGTTCAACTCAGACAAACGCTCGTGCAGAGCGCGCAGGGTGTCGGCGCTTTGATACCGAATCTGCTCGCCCCACTCCTGCCCATTCTGGATGGCTAGTACGAACGCAGAGTACGCCTCGATCGCTTGATCCTTGGCAATCGCGAGCTTCTCCTCAGCGGCCTCGAGCTCGTCTTGGGCGATCTTCTTTGCTCGTAGGGCCGTCAGCTTTCCAGCGGCCTTTTCAACCCGTTCGAGCGCCATCACGGCCTGGTTGTCGGCGCACAGCGTCAAGGACCGTATCCTTCGCTCACAGGTCCGGATCACGTCCCGCAGAATCGGGTACGCCCCACGCAGGGCATTGAAGGCTTTCTGGGCCATCAGCTGGTCGTACTCGTCTTCAGTCAGCTCGTTGCGGATCCACGTCTCGGGCCGCTCGGGGACGATGTCGCGCGCCAGGTAGGTCTCGTAGAGCAAGGCCTTGAGGGCACTGGTCTGGCGCGGGCCCAGCTTTCGCGACGTGGCGTTGAGCAGATCGACAACAAATTCGACCTGACGGCGGACACCACCGGTGTGCGGGTTCGAATTCAGAACCAGTGGATTGGTGCCGAGCCTGGTTGCTTCGCTGTAGATGTTTGCGCTCGCGCCTGAGCACTCATTGAGCTCGTTGTGCAGGTCGAACGCGTCCACCTCGATCCCGGCCGCCGCCGCAGACTCCAACAAACGCATAGCCTGGAAGCTTTTCCCTGAGCCGCTCGCGCCGCAGATGAGGACGTGCGGGTTTACGAGGGCGCTCGGATCCCAGATGACGTCCGTCCGTCTTCGCGTGCGCTCCCAAGCCCGCTCGTCTAGGCCAATTCGGTGCACGGCTAACAGGCCGCCGTGCGAAGCAGCGCGACGTACGCCTGCTGACTGACCTGCTGTCCTTCGTGGCCATAGTAGGCCACGGTGTTGCATGCGTTCAGCGTCGCATCGTCGCTCAGCGCAGCCCCCAAGGCAGTCGGCATCGGCACACCCAAGCGCTGTGCCTCGTGTGTGACAGCTGCAAGATCCGCTTGGTCTTCGGCCAGGTGGACCAACTCATCGTCCAAGTCGGTGATGGACAGGTGAAAGCCCCGCGTGTTTCGGTCCCAGCCTACACAAACGCAAACGACCTGTTCGCGCAAGTGCGCGACATAGCGATGCTGGCTCATTCCCTGGGCTCCTTCACGATGTGTTCATATGATATTGCGCATCCACTTGATAAGAACTCTTATCTGGCGGCGCAACGCCATGCCTTTGGCAAGAAGGTTCCTCAGCCCCTCCTGTTCGGTACCCGTTCAGGAGGGGCTTCTTCTTGCGTGCCGCTGCTTCGCGCGTTCGATGTCACCGCGCACCTGTGTGTGTGTCGTAGCGCTTCGAAAGCCCGCTGTGCTTGCTCGATTGCGACGGCAGCCCCAGTGACACGCCACTGGCAGTCTCAGTCCACCCGGTTGTGACGCTTCCATATGCACTGTCACGCCCTGCAAACTTTTCTCTTGACGTACCCCACGCGCGGGGTACATACTGGATATTCATCCACCCCCGAAAGCGCTATGCCACACCCTTCTTCCGCTCCGATTGCTTCGCCCTCCAGTGCCCTGGCAGAGGCCCGCAGGTTCCGAATGCACCCTGCGTTGCTCTTCGACGTCATCAAGAGCCAAGCCGGCTCTCTGCAAAAAGCGCTGACCGAACTCGTGATGAACAGCGTCGACGCGGGCGCATCGAGCGTCGAGATCACCCTCGATCGAAACTGCTTTTACGTGAAGGACAACGGCCGAGGTTTTGCCGGTCGCGACGAGATCGATGCCTTCTTCGAGACATTCGGCACTCCTCACGTTGAGAGCGACGCTGTATTCGGTCGCTTCAGAATGGGCCGCGGCCAAGCGTTCGCCTTCGCTCGGAATCGCTGGCGCACGGGCACCTTTGAGATGCGGGTCGACATCCAAGGTCGAGGCCTCGACTACGACCTCATCACAGGGTGTGAGCCTGTGGTGGGCTGCACCATCCATGGCGACCTGTACGAGCGCCTTGATCCAAGCGACCTCCTGTCGATTGCCCGTTCCCTAGCAGAACAGTGCCAGTACCTTCCGATCCCGCTGTCGCTCAACGGCAAGGTGATCAATCGCCTTCCCGAGTCCGAGCGATGGACGCATACCGACGACAGCGCCTATGTGCGTGTTGACGACTCGCGCCGGTTGTCGCTTTTCAACCTTGGTGTCTTGGTCGCCCACTACCCTGCCAGCGAATTTGGCGTTGGCGGGGTCGTCGTCAGTCGTCGGCAATTGGCCGTCAACTTCGCGCGCAACGATGTGCTGCGCAGCCAGTGCCCCGAATGGAAAACCATCCGACCACTTCTGACGCGGCTGGCTGCCGAGCATTGCGGTCGAACCAAGGGTGCCAAGAGGACCGAGGCTTGGCGCGAGTTCCAGGCTCGCCAAGTGCTGACGACGGCCTTGACCACGAGCGTGCAGGTTGATGAACTGCGCGGCTTGCCACTGTTCACCGACGTGGCAGGCAAGCACCTGAGCCTGAAGCAACTCGGCTCGTCCCGCCTGCCCATCGTGGTGGCTCCCTCACGAAAGAGCCTGATGGCAGACAGACTCCAGCAGGCCAAACTTGCTGTGGTCCTGGATCCATGCACGTTCGACCGGTTCGGCCGTCCGTTGGTTGATGTCTTGGCTTTCTTGCACAACCTAGCCGCCGAGGCTAAGGGCCGCGCCCGCGACGCGATGTACTGGTCACTCGAAGCCCTCCGTCGCGACATCATCGATGTTCAGGGGCTTGTCTCTCGCAGTTCCTATGACGCGCTGGCCGCGACGCTGAACTCTGACCACGAAGTGCTGTCACAGGCTCGGCTTCCAAAGGATGCAGCCGCGGCCCTTAGGGCGATCGAGTCGGCCTCCTACCTCGTAGCCATGTGCTTGCGCCTCGGCGCGGGCTTGGAAGGCGGCTCCAGGCGTATTCGCGCCATGGCTTCTGAGACAGCCGATGCCTACACGGATGGCAGGTCCAACATCTTCGTCAACGCCAAGTTCCTGCGCGGTGCCGACGGGCCGTCCGCAGGCATCGGGTGGGCCAGTCGGATGGCAGCGCTGCTTGTCCACGAGCAGGCCCACGACTTCGACAGCGGTGTCGGCCACGGACACGACGCAGCATTCTTCGAGGCCTTCCACGCAGGGGTTTCCCATCCCACTTTTGGAAGGCTTGTGGATGCTTTGTTCGACAACTGGTCGCGTGAAGCAGTCGCACTTCGCAAGACCTCGATGAAGGTGCTTCGCCAAATGGACGGCACGGCTCGTTTGGCCGACGCGGCAGTGGTTCAGTCGCCCGCAGCGATACCGGCTGCTGCGGCACAAGAGCCAGCCTTGGCGGGCTGATCCGACTGCTTGCGCACCCAGCAGATTCCTCACCACCCAGCGGACCAACAAACCGAACCTTTCACCCACCCTACCATGCCCACTTCAAGCCCATTGCCCAGCACCACGCTCTACAACACCACCGGTGCCAGCAACAAGGAGTACCACGTTCAGGTCGTCGCCAGTCCGTGCGGTAGCGGCTTTGTGGTCAATACCCGCCACGGCCCTCGCGGACGGGCCACTGTGCTCGGCACCAAGACACCCGCTCCCGTTGCGCTGGACAAGGCTCTCAAGCTGGCTGCCAGGGTGGTCGCCGATAAGGTGTCCGGCGGCTACACGCCTGACGTCAGCGGAGTCGCCTTCGTCGAGACGCCCCTGGCGGGTCGCAGCAGCGGCTGGGTCGCCGCACTGCTGGAGCCTGTGGAGGCCTTCCCGGAAAGCCTCGAACATCTCCTGCTGGGCGACGACTGGCTCGCTTGCGAGAAGATCGACGGAGAGCGCCGAGCCGTCGAAGTGACCGCCGAAGGTGTGGTGGGCATCAACAGGCGGGGGCTTTTCGTGTCGGTTCCGCAGCCGTGGACCACCGCCTTGTCGCAGTTGCCTGTGGGTACTGTTCTTGACGGGGAACACGTGAGCGACACGTTTCACATCTTCGACGCACTCCAGCTCGGCACGACTGACCTGCGCGGCTACGGCTACTCCGCACGGGTGGCCGCTCTGCACAGCGCGTTCCTTGCCATCGACGCGGATGCAGCCTCGCGTGTCTCCTTGGTCCCCGTGGTGGCCGGTGAGCGCGCCAAGCGTGAGCTGCTGGCCAGCGTGGAGCGGGCGCAAGGGGAGGGGATCGTGCTACGCCACAGAGACAGCCCGTACACCCCGGGCCGCTCGCCTTTCGCGCGCAAGCACAAGCTTCTGGAGTCAGTCAGCTGCGTCGTGAGCGCACACAACGAGGGTCGCCGCTCAGTGCGCGTGAGTTTGCAGGAGGCAGGGGTGTTGCGCGATGTCGGCAGCGTCACGATCCCGGTGAATCACTCCCTTCCAGCGATTGGAGGTGTCGTTGAGATCAGGTACCTGTACCTCTACGAGTCGGGTAGCTTGTTTCAGCCGGTCTACCTCGGCCCTCGTAGCGATCTGGTGCAAGCTGATTGCACGATCGACCAGGTCACCCGCATCAAGCTCAAGACCGTGGCCGACAGTGCTGCTGAAACTGCGGTCGAACCCCAGCAGATGGCGACAGGCGCGCAGGACTGCGCTTCCCCGCGTCCACAGGGACAAGCGCCCTCGGTCCCCCAGGTCCTTGCCGAAGACCTGTTCGGGTAATGGCGGGCGGTCTACGCTGCGTTTGCTGGCGCTGCCGGGGACGCCCCGCTGGCGCACTTGCGATCGGCTTAGCAACACGGTCGCAGGCCCAGGGCGCGCAACTCGCCGAGGACCGAGCGGCCTGCGGTGTCGTGCGGCGGCTCGCTTTGCAGGCGCAGGAGCGGGCGGGCTGGGTCGCGTCCTGGCCTTTCATCCCAGCCGATGTCATCAACACAGACTTTCTCGATGCGCTGGCGCTGGATCCTTGTCTGGATGTCCTGACCCTCATGCGAGTCTTGGCCGCATCTCAGGCACTGGGTGCCGTATCGCGCACCGGCGCTCAGGCTTGCTTGTCGGCCCGCCAGCTCATGCTGCGTCGCGGCTCAAAGTCCATTTCGCACTATTTGAGGCTATGTCGCAAACTATCGTATCGAGCATCCTTCCGTCTGCCCTACCGCTTTGAGGCCCGCAATGACCACCATCGATTTGGATGCCGGGATTCGCAACAACGCCGGCGACGCGCAGATCGTTGCTCTGTTGCTTGCCGATGAACTGGTTGGCAATAGTCACATGACTTGCACCGTCAGGGATATCGCTGAGGCCTACCTAACCAAAGGGGCCGTGGCCGGTCGCGCCGTTCTCAGGCAGGAGGCTGCCTGTTTGGACGTAATTTCTCATTATTGGGCCTCGAGCCTTCGAGAATTGACGCCTACGTCCAGGAATTGGACGCCTTTCTGTCTGAGAAGACCGCTTTCTTCGCATCGGTAAGCAAGCAAGCTTCCCTGTGATTAACGTCTCTACATATACGCAGCATGACCGTTGATACAACCTTGGCCGACGCCCTCGTTCTGAAGATCTCGGATGGTGATGCGGTGCTGACCACCGACCCCAATGGCGCTGCCGCGATGGCTTTTCGATGCGACTTCTCGCCACTCGGTGATCCCGCCGCAGGCAAGAGCGTGCTGTCCCAGGAACCGGCCTACCGCTATACCGCTTGCGATCTCGATGTGCTGTTAACGCCAGAGGAGTTGCTGCGTCTTCTGAGGCGGGAGCTTTCGCCTGTCGAGGTGAAGACTCTGCGCGCCATGCACCCTGAGTGTGACGTGTTTGACTTGCACGCCGACTTCTACGATCGGCAGGGTATCGCCCAGCAAAGCATGAGCGATGTGTGTCCCGATCCGCGGTGGGAGAGGGCATACGACAGTGCGGCCGCTTTGCTTGGGATGAACGAAGACCTTGAACCCACCTCAGCATTCAAGCAAGCAGGCGAGGACTGCGGGATCGCTTACGGTCTGGGCATGGGCGTGTTCGTGGCCTGGGCCCAACGCCAGTGGGCAGGCTGGTAGCGGCGGAGAGACTACTTTCACAAACGGATTGACGCCTTGGCTCCTGTACCTCCCACCACCAGCCGTCTCCTCGTGAAGCGCGGGGGCTCCTCCATAACCGGCACCATTCCAAAGCCGGTCGTGCTGATTGACACACGGGAGCAGCAGCCCTTGAGCTTCGCGAGGTTTCCCAACTGGATCGCCTCCGAACGGTCTGCCACGCTTCCCACTGGCGACTACTCTGTGCTGGGGATGGAGGGCGACATCGCGCTTGAGCGCAAGTCCCTGCCCGATTTGGTTTCGACCTTGATGCACCATCGGCAGCGGTTCTTTCGTGAGTGCGAGCGTCTGGCGACTTTTCGTTATCGCGCCATTCTGGTCGAGGCCACCTACGAGCAAGTGAAATCGCCATATCGCAACTTCGAGGGGGCTGAGGCCCATCCGAATGGGGTCTCCGGGTCGCTTGATGCGTGTGAGGCACGCTGGTCCTTGCCAGTCATCTACTCGTCGTCGATTCGGTCGCTCGCAGAGGAGAAGGCTGCCTCCTGGTTGTCCAAAACCTTTACCTACGCCTGGCTGGAGCAACAAGGGCTTGGTCGCGTGCTTCAGGACGGGGATCTCTGAATTGAGCAGCAGGCGAGTTCCGGGCGGCAGTGCGCGTGCCCGAAGGCGGTAGGGGATTGGGTAGCCTGGACTGGCTGTGCGAAGGCGTTTTGGCTGTGAGAAGGAGTCTGACAGGATGACGGATGACAAGAAAGACGTGATGGTGGCGATGCAGGCCTTGATGGGCAGGCTCTCTGACATGGCTCGTGACCGCGGGACCGAGCAGGGGGCTGCGTTGAGCTTGTTCCTTCAGAGGGCGTTGGCCGATGCCGCCGATGCCCTCGATATAGCAGAGTCCATCCTCGGAGAGGAGGACCTTGCCCGAGAAGCCGCGCGCAGGGTGGTCTACAACTTCACGCTCGGGTTGCTGCAATCCCTGGAAGACACCGATCACATCGACCAGGTCGGTGCGGTGATGGCAGCGCAGCAAGCTATCGACGAAGTGGACGCCGACGGAGTGTCGTTGGAATACAGAGACGTGCCGTACGCCATTCCCCTGGATGGTGACGAAGACGCTGAGGAGCGTCTGGACTCGGAGGAGAGTCTGGAAGACGAGTTCCGGGGGATGCGGCTGAGGGCTGCCGAGTCGGGTGTGTCCGTGCGAGGCTACCTGCTCAACGTGGCGTGCGTGGTCAGCCCCACCGGTCAATGGAGTATCGGCTTCGAGACCCCGGATGCCTATTGCGGAGCGGTGGAGCAGTTAGACGGTGAACCGTCAGAAGTGATGGCAGCCATGTACCGCCGTTGGTTCGTGGATCACTTCCTGACAATCGTGTGGTGCTGCACCGCAGAGATGCGAGATCGAACAGGTGACGGCTCCGTCGTCCCGGGTGTCTTCAGCAGGCCAGCGTTCGAGCTGGCGCGGTCGGCTCGGGGAGAGTCCGAAGATCAGGAGGAGACGGCGGTCAAGCCCATCGATCTTGGCGATTGCTACATCGAGGCGTCACAGCACGTACTCGATGCGTCCGATCGCAAGCCGGTCAGCTCGCACTTCTACAAGGTCACTCTGGATGATCAAGCTTTCTGCGGAATCCTCGAGCTGCATACCGCAGACGGCCGCATCACGGAACAGCTGAACTTGTTCCCGCTGCCCAAGGTGGAGCCTGGCTGTGAGGAGCTCGAGAACATGGCCTTGCTCGAGGACATGGCCTTGCGGCTCGAATCGCAGGCAACTATGTTGGCTGCCGAACGCAGAGCGCCGATTACGCTTCGACGTGACATCGCTCTCACGATGTGCGAAGGTCATCGCATGATGATGGCGCCCATCGTGGATTCGGACGCGCAGACGGCTCAACCTCCGGCGCACGGCAGTCTGCACTGACTGGAAGCCCCCCAGTGGGCACAGGTGCGATGGGTCCCGGGACGGACGATGGATCCGAAGAGGGTCGCCGATTGCTGCCTTACCTGCTTGCCATTACTCCATTGCCGGGGTACGCTGCAACCTCTTGTTCTTGACCACGACCATAGACCGATGCCCACCTTGATTCTTGATAACCGCGAGCAGGCCGTTGTTCTTGAGTACGCGCTCGCCACAGCGGCGGATAACGAGCGTGACAAGTCAGGCGACGGTCTCGGGGCCGATGCAATCGCTGAACTTGAGTCGGCTTGCGATTCCCTGCGTGCTCTACTTGGCCGCGATGCAACAGGGCGCAGCGTTGTTGCTCTTGATCTGATCGCTTGCGCCGCGGCGTCTCGTTATCTTGAGGCAATCGAGGGAGGCGCAGAGTCCATTGAAGAGCTAAGCGTTGACGCCTTCGAGGACGCCCGGCGAGGCCTGCTGGGCGCTTTCGAAAAGCTAGACGGCGTCGCTTTGACGGTGTGAGCACTGCCCCCTTGCTGGCACTTCATCACATCGCGATTCGTAATCGGAGCTATGGAATTGCCTGACCAACCGGGTCTACCCGAGGACCTCGCAGCCCGGCGGCTCAGACTGCTGCGCACAGAACTCCAACTCAGCTTCGCCGAAATGTGTCACTGGTTCGAAAGCCGGGCGAGCAAGCGAGGTCGGGAGCTCACGCTATACCGCGGGCGCATCTCTGACTGGGCCAATGGCGGGCGCGCGATCCCTGACTGGGCCGATGCGATCGTGATCAGGGAGCTTGGCACACTCTGGAGAAAGGACCGCCAACGGATGGAGCCCGGGAGCGCTGCGCTCGCTGCACGCGACATTCAATGGGCCTCGTGGTTCGATCCGGTTTTGGCCGCCTACTACCAGGTCGCTCTGGTGACTCCGCCCGAGCAGCGCCCCTTGCTTGAGCCATTACGCGAAGCCATATTTGCGGCTTTCAAGGCCAGATTTGGTTTTTTGGCCCCTTCGGATTCCTAGCCCAAGCCACGCCTGCAGAATGACACACATCACGAGGAGCTTCAATTGAACAAGCCGTCTTCCACGCGTCGCCGGACCTTGGGCTTTGGCTATTTGCTCTTGGGGGTCTTCTGCGGCGTCATTGCCGCTGTGCAATGGCCTGGCAAGCAGGTCAGTGACTTGGCCCTCTGGTTGATCTTTGCGGTTGCGATGCTCGTTCTCGGCGCCTGGCAGGTTGACCGCTCGTTCAGCCAAGAACACACCGATGAGCATGGCTGAAACCAAGACGAAGGCCACCTCCGCTAGTGTCGAAGCGTATCTTTCCGCCAAGGCGTCGCCAGAGCAACTGACGGACTGCACGGCACTCATTGCCTTGCTCAGTAGGGTTACGAAGCATGACCCCAAGATGTGGGGTCCGAGCATCGTCGGCTTTGGGAGCTATCGCTACACGTACGCGAGCGGCCGGACCGGCGAGTCTTGTCTGGCTGGTTTTTCGGTTAGAGGTCGCGACCTGGTGGTCTATTTGGCTTGCGACGGTCCGAAGCAACAGGCGCTACTGCCGGCGCTCGGCAAGTTCCGGATGGGCAAGGCCTGCCTCTATTTCAAGCGCCTTGCAGACATCGATGCCCAGGTACTGGAGGCACTGGTGGCCGATTCGATTGCAGAAGTCGCGCTGCGGCACGACGTCGGCGCCTAAGCCACCGCACATCTCGACCCTCTGCGCTGCGCTTTCGTCGAGCGCGCAACGCCTCTCCTTGCGCAAGGCTTGCAGGACGTCTTCATGTCCGGCCACTGCAAGGAGACCATCAATGGCATCCGCCAACACCGATTGCGCCCAGCAGCTCTATGCCTGTGGCAACTGCGCATTCGAAACCCCCGACCCCGATATTCTTGTGCCCGCCAAGGACCTGTACCAACGCGTAAGCCCTGGCGAATCGCTTCCAGCCGGCGAGTGCCCCGAGTGCGGCTGCCTGGTGCATGCGCTGTCGACTGAGAGCCGGGCTAGCGCTGAGTTGATCGAGCGCGCGCGCGCTCGGTACGCCATGCCATCGGATGACGACATCGAGGTCGACGACGACGCCCGCATCTCGGAAGGTGAGGGCGGAACCTGGGTGCAGGCCTGGGTTTGGGTGCCCGATGCGGCAGACAGCTCGGCTATTCGCACGTAGCTCAACCCGCAGAACCCGCCACGCGCCCCGCCATCACCAGATGAGCGGGGCTTACTTTTTTCAACGATATGCCCGGGCGTTGGCTGCTTCCGCCACGCGAGCTGTTCAGCGGCCGTGCAACGCCTTACAGGCACACGACTGGGCCGCCCGGCCGTTCCCCCCCCTCTGGCTGCACGAACCACGCGCAGCCTTCCTGAAAGGACTCATCCCTATGAAGACCATCGAGGTCAAGCTCTATTCGTTCTCCGAACTTGAGACCGACTCCGCGAAGGAGAAGGCTCGCACCTGGTGGCGTAATGGCCCGGAGTCGTTTGACGACGACGCCACCCTTGACGATATCTTCCACTGCGCCGACCTCCTGGGCATCCAACTGTCGGAGCGCACATTCGCGCTTCCTGGCGGGCGGGTCCGCTCGGAGCCTTGCTTCTACTACTCTGGTTTCTCCAGCCAGGGCGATGGCGCGAGTTTCACCGGCACTTACAGCTACCGGCTTGGCTCCCTGCGCGATTTGCAGGCCTATGCGCCGAACGACGACCGACTGAGCAGCATCGCCAAGCGTCTGCAAGAAGTTCAGCGGCGAAATTTCTACAAGCTCACAGCAGCGGTCACCCAACGAGGCCGCTACGTTCACGAGCAGTCGATGGAGATTTGCGTCGGCCTCAACCAAGTCAATGAGCCTTCTGCTGCTGACGCCGAGGAAGTACGTGAGTGCCTGCGAGCGTTCGCGCGGTGGGCCTACCGTCTCCTTGAAAGTGACTATGAGTGGCAACAGTCTGACGAAGCTGTCGACGAGCTTCTTGAAGACAACGGTTTCGAGTTTCTCGGTTCTGGGAACAGATGGCTTGAGCCTTCACCGGCGGCGATTGCTCCATGAAGCCCGGCTTCTACCTCGTGCTTCCAAAAGGCGAGCGTCACTTCATCTCAGACACGGTCTCTGTAGCGGCCTTCGAACGGGCCTGCGATCGACACCTCTGCGAGGCCGACGGCTGGCGCTACTGGGTTGACCGGCTTCTCGGTCTCGATGTTCACGGCAGGTATGCCTGGGCCAACCTCGACTGGAAGGACATCTTCCTGGACGCAGTAGACGCTCAGTACTGCTGAAACACCACCCCCCTGAAGCCCCGCGACCAACCTGGTCCGGGGCTTCTTCGCTTGGGCCACGACGCGCTGCGACCTTGAGGCTTGGGCCTGGACCTGCTTGCCTGCAGCAACCAGGCCGTTTCGCGCCGTCGTTACCAACTAACGCATCCCATTACTGGGCACACGACAGGGCTCTTAGAGCACCTTTCACACAACCTCGCCGACAACTTGTCGGCCCACTTGGGAAACCATCATGAACCTGGACCTCTTTGAATCCACTATCGAACTTCGTCCCAGCCTGGCTAGGCTGCAAGCCGAAGCCCTTTTGGCAATTACACGTGTTCTTGCTGCCGGCCACCCAGTGGTCGTGGCCTACAGCGCGGGTAAGGATTCCACTGCTTGTGTGGCCCTGGCTCTCCAGGCCGCTCGCGATCTCGTCGCCAAGGGGACGAACGTCCAGCGTATCGTTGTTCTCAACAACGACACGCGGGTCGAGAACCCCAAAATTCGCTCACTGGTGGGCAGTGAAATGGAAAAGATGCGCGCTTTCGCGAGGCGCCATGGCATACAGCTGGTGACACACGTGGCCGAGCCAGGCCTTCTGAGCACTTTTCAGCTCAAGGTGCTCGGCGGCCGTGGCTTGCCAAGCTATGCCGCAGGCAATACCGACTGCTCGGTCGACCTCAAGGTGACGCCAGGCCGTCGGGCCAGACGCGACCTTCTGTCTCGGCTTGCGGCTGGCGGCAAGCCTGCGGTGACCATCATCGGGACCCGGCTCGACGAGAGTGCCCGCCGAAAGGCAAACATGCTGGCACGAGGTGAGCGACACGACGTGCCCGTCGAGAACGCTAATGGCGAACTCGTGCTTTCTCCATTGGCCAGATGGTCCTCGGACGATGTGTTCGAGTATCTCGGAGGGTTGGCCGGCGTAGATGCCTTCACGGATGCGGCCGACGTTCTGCGGATTTACGCACACAGCGCCGGAACGAGCTGCGCAGTCGTCGCTGAGTCCATCCTCAATGGTGCCAAGGCAAAGGGAGGCTGCGGCGCACGTACCGGCTGCTGGACTTGTCAGCAGGCCGTGGATCGGTCGCTGCAGGCCATGGTCGACTACGACGACGCCGCGTACGGCAACTTGCGACCCTTGCTGGAAGCAAATGCCGTACTCAGTGCCGCACGCATGGATCTGAGTCTGCGCCACTGGGTGGGTCGGACCTCGCGTGCTGGTTATGTGGCCGTGGAGCCGGACGTCTTCGCCTATCCCTTCATCAGGGCACTGACGCGGGCATTCATGTCGATCGACGAGGACGAGCGTCAGCTTGCTCAGCAGCAGGGCAGGGCACCGGCCTTCGAGATCATGCCGCTGGACATCCTGGTAGCTCTTGACTTCGTTCAGGGTCTCCAAGGCATAGCGGCGCCATTCCAGATCTGGGCCGATCTCGACGCGATCCGAAAGGGGCAGCGCTTCGCTTTGCCGCCGCCGAGCTCAGTGCGGGCTACCACGCTGCCTCCCACCCGGTTCATCGAGGTGGGCCCTGAATGGGAATCCGATGCCTGGTCTGGCCTGCGCTCCGCTTGGTTCGAGGCCCTCACCGAAGGCGCCCCTTGCCAGCCCGAGCTGGTCACGCTGAAGAGCGGCCAGCCGGCATGGCGCTTGGCCACGCAAAAGGGCCTCGATGTCGACATGGAAGTTGCGGTCTTCTTGGCCGAGGAGATGCTGCCTGAGCTCGTTGCCAAGCACCACGAGTGGCGCACCCATCCTGAGGGTCAGCTTTCTGGCTGGCAGTGGTACTTGGGCCTCGGAACACCCACCCTTGATCACTCCCACCAGGAGTATCTCGACCACATGGCGCGCAGGACTCGCTGGAAGATGCGGCGGGGCCTGGCGCTGGATGCGCCTCACACAGCGGCAATCGCTCAGAGCGTACCCTTCTCAAGCCTGCCGGCAAGCGCCAGGGCTGCGTGGGCGCACCGCGCGTCTTCGGAAGGTTGCCAGCTCGATCTCCTGGCTGCCTAGCGGTCTGTTTTCCACCCCCAGCGCCCCGCGCCACTCATGTGGCTCGGGGCGCAGTTTTTTTGTGCCGACCACAGCACCCACGCTCCGCGCTGGGAGGCACTTTCAGCGTCGATGCAACGCACAGCCCCGGGCAAGCGTATTGGCGCCATCCCGGCGCCTGCTTTCTTCACACAGGAGTTTTTCGCGATGCCCATCGCTCCCGTCCCCCTCCTGGACCTTGATGGTCCTGGTCTGCCAGTCGGCCTAACGAATTCAGCCCCTCTGTCCTCCCAGGTCATGCGGCTCGGAGTGCCACACCGCTCCAGCCGTCTGGCGTTTCACGCTTTCAACACGACCACGCCCAGCATGGTCTCGGCAAGCGCCTTCTGGAACTCAAGCAAGCGTGCCTTCGATGTCCCGGACCATAGCGACCTCTGGGAGGTCGACTTTGCCCTCGACTCCGCCGGCTTCACGGCCATGTCCAGGTGGAAGCGTGAGGGCCCTACATCGGGGATCGCGTCGATCTTTCCCTGGACTTTCGACGATTACATCGGTCTTGTGGCCAAGGTTCCTCGGGCCTGGTTCTCAGCTCCGGACCTCTGTTGTGAGCCCGAGATCTGCAGCAGTCCAGCGGAGGTGACGTACCGCGTCGAGGCCACCGCGACACTGCTTGAGGGCCTGCTGCGGCGCTTACATGCCTGGCACCAGGCGTTGGCGACTGAGGGCTGGTCTTGCGCTGAAATCGCGCGGCTTCTGCCCGCGCCGGTGCCAGTCCTTCAGGGGCGCACGGTCTTCGACTACAGGCACAGCCTGGAAATGACACTTGAGATGTGGAGTCGGTGGACGCCTTGGCTTCAGCCCCAGCCAACGCTGATCGGGGTCGGCTCCATGTGCCGCCGACCTCTGCATGATCGGCGCGAGGGAATCCTCGCGGTGGTGGCGGCTCTTGAGCCGCATCTGCCACCCCGCAGCCGTTTGCATCTCTTCGGTGTTAAGGGAGCTGCGCTTTCTCGGCTGAAGACCAGCGATTCAGTCGCTTCTTTCGATAGTATGGCGTTCGATTTCTCGGCGCGCGTGAGTGCACGTACCGAGGGTGTGCCCAACACAATGGCGCGCCGCACGGCCGCGATGTCCGCCTGGGCTAGCAAAGCCAGCGCGGCCCTGCGCCCCTGCGCCGGCGACCAGCTCCGGCTGCTTTGACCTTCAAGCCCCAAACGCCCTGCGCCACTCACGTGGCCAGGGCGTTTCCTATGTGCGCTCCTGCCTTGCCTACAGACAGCAAGCGTGGCCTGAACACCCTCTTGACGAGGGCTTGCGCTCAGATGTCCACCACCGGCCGCAGCAAGGCGAACCCCACCCGCCAAGTCATGCCGTCTCCCACATCCACTGTCGCCGTGCGCTGGTTGATGCGCACGATGGTGCCCACCAGAGTCTGCAGGTACCGGTCCTCAAAGGCGACCTTCTCGCCGCAGCGGAAGTCGTTGCGGCTGCGGCGCGGAGGTGCTGCGGGCGGTGGCTCCGCTGTGGCCTGCGGCTGCCCTTCTATCAACTCCACCGCTGTGTACGGCAGCTTCCACTGCCGGCTCGCGGTGAGCTCCTGGAGCTCGATCTGCCGCTCGCGCAGCGCAATCACCCGGCCCTTGAGCGTCACCCCGCGCTGCCAATCCAGGAACTGGACGGTCTGGCCCAGGTGCAGATGCCGCCTGATCTCGATGGTCCGGCGCGGGTCGGCCAACATGCGCTCGATGGCCCCTTGCAGCAGCAGCAACTGCCGGTTGCTGGCCTGGCTCAGCAGGTCCAGCATCCGGCGGTCGATGGCCTCGTCCAATCTGTCCTCGAACTTCATTGCAGCGTTAGCCCTAGCTTGCCATGCCGTTTGACCTTTAGAAGGGCTGGAACGGCAACCTGCGCATCACAAGCCGGGCTGCGAGGGCCCTTAGTCCGCCCTCAGCAGCCCGAGTCTTTTGACCCATGGATGATGCCGCCCGCCACGGCCCACACGCCTTCTGATTTCGGCCAGGTAGGAGGCAGGCTCGGGCGGCCTCTTTCGCTTGTGCCGCGTGTGGTTGCAGTGGGCGCCATGCGGCGACCACATTGAAATCGACATCACTTCCCCCGTCGCATTTCGCGACCAGGTGCTCTGCCGTGCATTGAAGGCGGCCAGCGGCCCGAGCAGCCACACCGGGCAGATCATCCTCGGGCGGAAGCCAAAGCGACCGTATCGCGCAGCACGACACCTTCTGCAAGCAGCCTGGCTGTTGCTGCAACGGTGGCTGAGCGCTGCTCGGGAAACGAGACAGGATTTGGCAACTTGCCCAGGGTCTCATTGATGAAACTGATCAGGGCTGCCGGGCTTGGCGAAGATGGTCGGTTCGCCGACCCCTTGCGCATCGCAGCGAGGTCTGCCTCGAACTGCGCGAGGTCGCCCACGACATTGCGCAGCTGGCGCTGGCATGCGAGTTCGCACCAGCCGCTGCCCTTGCTCGACCGCTCGACTTGCTTGACCACGCGAAGGCAGAACACCCACCACTCAGCCGCGAAGTCAGTCGCACGCTGCAGCTTGGCGACATCCTCAACAAATCTCTCGACACGCATCGCCCCCGGAGAGGTGCTGATGGAGGACACGTGCTTCGAGCTGATGAGTCCGGTCTGGCAGCGAATCACCCAGCCTGCGAGGTGCCGCAACATCGGGTCTTCGTCCAGGATTGAAGGCACGACGCCGCGATCCAGACACCAGATTTGTGTGGCGTTGATGCTCTCGAACAAGCCACGAGGGTCGGTGTAGCTCGCGTGAGGCCTGTCGATTGATGAAGCGCCCCTCTTCAGCGAGATTCCAAGCGGAATCACGGCCGCCTCGAACTCAATGGCGGTAGGACTCTCAGGATGGCTCTTGCACCACGACACGTAGTTGCTGAGCTTGTTGTTGTAGGCCTTCGGGGGAAGGCCCGTAAGTCCGGTCGCGCCCTGCCAATGTCGTATGAGATGCAGGTAGCGATCGATCACACGCGGGTATTCTGTGGCCGAGATCTCTGGCACCGGCACTTCAGCAAGCTGTGGCGCCGGGTTGAGGAGTCGACGTCCGCCTTCTCCCATCAGGCCCGGCCAGTATTCAGCACTTGGACGTGTGTCCTGGTCGCGCAGCGCCAGGATGCTCGGCTCGTTAGCCTGCAGCCATGCGATGTGAGGCCGGTAAAGCCTCTCCGGGGTGAGCGATTTGGCGCCCTGGTCGCGGTCGTATTTGTTCAACCAACTGCGCAAGGTCGGACCCGTCGTACCCCAGGCTTGCGCGTAGGCCTCGAGCGCCCAATCCCGGAACGCTCGATCCACCAGCGGTGCTACGAGGATCTCTCTGCAGACCCCGGTCCGCTGCGCCATATCGATCGTGCTTGTTTGGTCGTGATCGGCGTGGGCTGCCGGTGGCCTCTCACTCTTGGTCTCGAGCACACCCCTCCAGTGACGCTCGCAATCCTGGCTAATGGGCAGGTAGGCACGTAGTCCTCCAGTGCCCACCACGCCACGAAGCGCCTCGACAAAGAAGCGGTCGCCCTGTTTCGCCCAATTCGTTCGCTCGGCCTGCAGCTTGTCTTCGAGCGTGGCCAGGGTGCACTCCCAGCGCTTGCGCGACTCTGGTGGCATTTCCCCCGCAGGAAGCACTCCCATCAGCCCCTTGTACTGGTAGGAGTCCCACCATCGAAGGACCTCGCGCTTGGCCAGTCCGAGCTCATCGGCGCGCACCTGTGCGTGGCCGTAGATGGTCCCCTTGAGGTGCCTGCGAACAGCCAGTGGCCAAATGACCTGCGCCCTGGCCATGGCTAACCGTCGGTCGAACTCGTCACGCCCAAGAAGGGACGTCGACCGGAACTGGTCTCCGTCGTCGTTCACTGTGAACTGGGCGGCAGTTTCAAGCAACTGGAACCTCCTTGAAGGAAAGAAACTTCACGTGCCAAGCGAGTCACGCGAGCGTTCATTTCGGCGACTTGCTGCGCCTTGGCGGCGACTTGTGCGCTGCCCTGCTCCATGCCAGCCGCATAGTTGGCGTGCATTTGGGCTATGGCTTGCTCGATGAGCTCGACCCTTTGCTGGGGCATCCCCGCGATGGCGGCCTGCATCTCTTCGAGCTGCCCGCGTAGCGCGGTTACCTGCGTGGCCGCAGTGCGCTTGTTTTGCCTTGCCTCCTTGAGCTCGGCCATCAGCGCCATGTTGGCTTGCCTCAGAGCATGTGTACTGGTTGCGCTGGTTGCGCCTGGACGAGCATGGCGCGTCTTCAACTGCGCGTGCATGGACTCCCAGTGCGCTGCGTGCTGTTTCGCGGCCTGCACGTCCATCTCCAGCTTCAGCAGCCTTTGGGCCATCTCGCGCTGCGCACCCAGCATCCCCTGAAGATGCTCGTGTGTGACCTGCAGCAGCCGCGCGCTGGTCTTGGGCTGCGCGTTGCGTTGCTTGCTGACATCGGCCAGCAGACGCTGCACAAGCTCCATGCGTTGCACATTGAACTGTTCGCGCTGACGATTGAACGAGGCTTGCTTGCTCAGCCGCTCACCAGCACTTTGAACCTGGCGCTGCAGCTCTTGCAGCGCCTGTTCCTGGGCGTGGACCATCGTCTTGACCATGACTTGGCCAGCGCGGCTCTTTCGCTGCAGGTGCAGCGCAACCAGGCCGGACGCGGCCAACAGGCTTGCCAATACAGCGCAGCCTGCCATCCACACCATCTGGTCTGCGGACATCGCGGTCCTATCGTTCGAACCAGTACATGGACAGCACCCCTTGGCCATAACCCGGCATCACCAGGGTGAACTTCAAGGACTTGTTGGTCCCGTGCAGCATGCTGAAGAACTTGCTGTCCGCTGTTCGTGGGAAGAGGATGCGATAGAGGTCGGAATCAGCCTTGATGACGGCTGTGCGGGTGACGGTGGTTGGCGGACACCACGTGGTGGCTTGGCTGGCAACACACTCACGCCAGAACCGGGCCACCGCCGCGATCATTTGCGGCGTGGGGTTGTCGTCGGCAATGGCTGGCCGCACGGCGCTGGGGGGCAGCTCCAACGCGCCCCCGCCAACCATGCAGGCTGCGGCCATATCCAGGACCGCAACGCCCCAGGGCTGCTGCTCGGGGGCTGAGCCAAGCAACGTCACCACCACCGCCTCAGGAGCTTGCTCCGCGGAGCCTTCTTTGTGCTGCAGCCGAAAAGGCACCGTGCCAAGCGTCAGCTTCAGGTGATGCTCGACTTCTTGTTGCCACGTTTGCGGCTCGCAAGCAGCTGGCGAGCCGATCCCGGCCCGGCTCTTGTCTGCGCTCGCGCCAGCGACCGTGGCCTTGGGCTTGTCTTGCTGTGCCGGCCTGATGGCCTCCTGGGCCTGAAGCATGTCCAACTGCAGTACCAGTCGAACGCGTTCGGCGAAGTCTTGAAGGTCGTACGGCTTGGGGAGGACGAACTTCGGTCCAAGTTCCCCAGCAGCGAGCAACGCCAGCGCCGCTTCTTCGCTGGGGACGAAGCTGAAGGCAACGGCGAGCTGCTCACCGTGCTTTTCGCGCATCTGTCGCACAAGTTCAGTAGCACCCGGCGCCGCAAGGTGCATATCGACCAGCACCAGGTCGACCGGCTGCTGTGCAGACACCTCAAGCGCATCCTGCGCCGAGGCGGCGCCAACCACACGCAGGTTCGGCAGCCCCGCCGACACGAGGTCTTGCTTCATTCGCGTGATGACGGCGAGGCTGTCCTGCACCAACAGCAGCGACCTTGTGGATCGACCTACCATGGGCTCACCTCGCTCAAGCGTTCCTGTCCTTGCCGGGCTGGCGAGTCTGCCCAGGCGGCAGCGTCGAGGACTTGATCAGTACTTTGCGCGCTCCTGGCCACAACTCCAGCTTCAGCGTTTGGTGGCCCGCCTTGCAGGCCTTCAGGACCGTTTGCGCCAGGTTCCTGACTTCCACCACCTCCGAGTCCCAGTGCTTGGTGATGCTCTGGGCGATCTCCACCCAGGCGTCCTGGGACGGCAGCGTGTTGTGGGCGTGCACGACGTAGTGCAAGTCGTGCCCGTTGGCGCCATGTAGGCCGTCGGTGCCCATGGCGATGAGGTACACGCCTGCATCGAGGGCTAAGCAGATCTCTGCTTGCTCGGCGCCTTCGCCGCTGTCGTTGCGTCTTTGCCTAAATGACATCACGTGGCAGGCCATCACCTGCAACTTCGCCAAGCAAAACTCGAGCAGCAACGGCTCATGAGTTGCGTTCGAACTCTCTAGGTTGCGTACATTTCTCTGGTCCATTCGCTATTGTTGCGTCTTAAGCGAAGATAACTCCTGCAATTCGACGCAATTACGTGTGCTCGCAACGCAACTCCTGTGGCAAGTTCTGTGCTGCGCAGCCGCGCGGCGACTCTGCGAGGAGACCGAAGAGATGCCTAATCACACTTCAAACAGGCTCACCCTGAGCGGTGAGCCAGAAACCATTGCTCGTTTTCTCGGGCTGTTCACACGCCCTGAGGAGGGCAGTGATGCCCCCCTCTTGGACTTTCAGAAGCTGATTCCGATGCCGGCCGAGCTGGACATCGAATCGAGCAGTCATGCACGTCTTGCGTTCGATCTTTTGGGCAAAGACGATGCCTGGCGCGATGTGGCTAAGCTGCCCTGGGTGGTGAGCCTGGGTCAGGACGAAGCGGCGGAATGTGTGCCGACTTTCGAGAGCAGGGACGCGCTCTTGAAGCACTTGGCCACGCACCTCGGCTCAGCCTGGGAGCAGTCCATGGATCTGGCCGTGCGCTACGCAAGCAATCTCGCCAGGTTCGGGTACTCGACCTGGTACGACTGGCGGCTCAAGCACTGGGGAACCAAGTGGAACTCCTACTCGCCCTGGTGGCCAGGCGTGCCTTACGCCGATGGCGAGGCACACTTGGACCTCGGTTTCGAGACTGCCTGGTCTAGTCCCGTTCCTGTGGTGGAAGCTCTTGCGCGGCACCCTGTCTGCCAAGGTCTTAGCATCCAGCTTCACAGTCTCGATGAGGGGCGCTGCTTTGCGACGGTTCGCAGCTTTTCGCCCGAAGCTGGCTGGTCCGAAGAAGAGCTGGATTGGTCGCAAATGGCTCGCGAGCAGTTCGGCTTTGAATGCGAAGCCGAAGCGGAAGAACCTACACAGGCGCAGCCCCATGCTGTTTAACCCGTTTGCCCCACCGCCTGCCGTCCAGAGAGTCACTCTGAGTCAGATGCGGCAGGAGTTCGCCACCCTGGGCTACGAGGCTCACCTTCGCTACGACCTGACCCGCCCTGGGGCGGCGGAGCTGGAAGTCCACTCAGGAGGCCTGCGAGTGCCCGTTCGCTTTCGCGGGTCGATGGTCATGACAGCCAGTTGGGCAGACCAGCATGCAGCTCTGCTCGAACTCGTCAGCCGCTATCGCGGCAGCGTCGTCTCGCGTCGCTTGATCCTGTAGAGCGCCTTCATACCCACCCACCAAATCCCCTGCTGCAGCACCGCGCTGCGCAGGGGATTTTTCGTCTGCTTGGACGATTCGTTGCTCGCGCAATGCCCTGCCTTGGCAAGGTGTTGTGGTAGGAACACTATCTTACGTTAGTCAGAAAGTTGCTTACGGCTCAAGAGTACTGGATTAATATACAGTCTCTTAGAGACGAGTAGCGGATGGGGGTCCGGGGGAAGGAATGCGGGCGGTGCGGTCTGTGGATAACTCGGAGTGGGAACGACTCCGCTGCCTCTCGGCGCTCGATGTGCTGAGCC
>CAISJH010000013.1 GCA_903885585.1 uncultured beta proteobacterium | reverse complement strand
TGCTGCTGGTGGAGCCGCAGGAGTTCATCATCGACGGGCACGAGGTCAAGGAGCCCATCGGCATGAGCGGCAGCCGGCTGGAGGTGCGCGTGCACATCGTCACCGGCGCGCAGAGCGCGGCCGAGAACATCGTCAAGTGTGTGCGCCGCTGCGGGCTGGAGGTCGAGCGCCTGATGCTCAACCACAGCGCCAGCTCCTGCGCCACGCTGACCGAGGACGAGCGGCAGCTGGGCGTGGCGGTGGTGGACATCGGCGCAGGCACCACCGACGTGCAGATCTACACCGAGGGCTCGGTGCGCCACACGGCCACCATCCCGATTGCCGGCGACCTGATCACCAGCGACATCGCCATGGCGCTGCGCACCCCCACCAAGGACGCCGAGCAGATCAAGGTCGAGTACGGCGTGGCCAAGCAGCTGCTGGCCGACCCCTCGGAGCAGGTGGAAGTCCCGGGCCTGGGCGACCGGGCCCCGCGCATGCTCAGCCGCCAGGCCCTGGCCGGCGTGATCGAGCCGCGCGTGGAGGAGATCTTCTCCCTGGTGCACCAGGTCATTCGTGACAGCGGCTTCGAGGAACGGTTGTCCAGCGGCATCGTGCTGGCCGGCGGCTCGGCCGTCATGCCGGGCATGGTGGAGCTGGCCGAGGACATCTTCCTCAAGCCCGTACGCAAGGGCCTGCCCACCTACAACGGCGCGCTCTACGACATGGTGGCCAACCCGCGCTCGGCCACCGTCATGGGCCTGCTCGAGGAAGCCCGCATCGCGCGTGGCCGCGGCCAGAAGGCGGCGCGCCAGGCGGGCTCGGTCAAGACCGTGCTGGGCCGCGCGAAGGACTGGTTCTTGGGAAATTTCTAGTTTCGAAGGCGGCGCCGGAGTCGGAGAACAAGCACCCGCCCGGCGTCATGTGATGGCAACTTGGATGGCAACTGCTGGAAGGCAAGGAGAGAGAAGATGGCAATCGAGATGATCGAAGAGTTCGACCAGGGCACGCAGATCAAGGTGATCGGTGTGGGCGGCGGTGGTGGCAACGCCGTGCAGCACATGATCTCCCAGGGTGTGCAGGGGGTGGACTTCATCGTCGCCAACACCGACGCCCAGGCCCTGAACCGCAGCAGTGCCGGCACGCTGGTGCAGCTGGGCAGCACGGGTCTGGGCGCGGGCGCCAAGCCCGAGGCGGGCCGCGTGGCTGCCGAGGCCGCCATCGACACCATCCGCAGCGCGCTGGATGGCGCCCACATGCTGTTCATCACAGCCGGCATGGGCGGCGGCACCGGCACCGGTGCGGCCCCCGTGATCGCCCGCGTGGCCCGCGAGATGGGCATCCTGACGGTGGGCGTGGTCACCAAGCCCTTCGAGTTCGAGGGTGGGCGCCGCGCCAAGCAAGCCGACCAGGGCGTGTCGGAGCTGGAAGCCAACGTGGACTCGCTGATCGTCGTGCTCAACGAGAAGCTGCTGGAGGTCATGGGCGACGACGTCACCCAGGAGGCCGCCTTCGCCCACGCCAACGACGTGCTGAAGAACGCCGTGGGTGGCATCAGCGACATCATCCACATGGACGCCTTCGTCAACGTCGACTTCGAAGACGTCAAGACCGTGATGAGCGAGCCGGGCAAGGCCATGATGGGCACGGCGATTGCCACCGGCCCGGACCGCGCCCGCAAGGCTGCTGAGCAGGCTGTGGCCTGCCCGCTGCTGGAAGGCATCGACCTGTCCGGCGCCCGCGGTGTGCTGGTGCTGATCGCCGCCTCGCGCTCGAGCTTCAAGCTGAGCGAGTCGCGCACGGCCATGAACACCATCCGCATGTACGCCGCCGACGACGCCCATGTGATCTTCGGCGCCGCCTACGACGAGAGCCTGGGCGACCAGCTGCGCGTGACGGTGATCGCCACCGGCTTGTCAGGCGCCACGCGCCGCCAGCAGGCCCCGATCAGCTTGGTGCAGGCCGCGCCGGTGGTGATGCAACCCGTGCTGCGCACCGGCACGGACAACGTCCCCATCCTGGGCCAGCCCATGACCATGGCGCCTGCCGCACAGGCCCCTCAGGCGCCACAGGCCGACTACTCGGCCCTGGGCACCCCCAGCGTGTGGCGCAGCGCCCGCACCAAGGTGGAGACGCTGGCCAGCAGCGGCATGGACGAGATTGAGATCCCGGCCTTCCTGCGCAAGCAGGCGGACTGAGAGCCCGTGAACCCCATGCGCTGAGCCGCTGCGCCTCGCCGTCGCAACACGGTCCTCCAGCCCCGGGCCGCCATCTCCCGGGGCTGACACCGTCGTCGCAGGGCGTGGCTCAAGCCCTGGCGCCTCTTTGCTTTTCCAGCCTTCCCGCCCGCCGCGCAATGCCATCGCGCGGCGGGCTTTTTCTTGCCTTCACCATGACCCAGCTTCGCCACGACGACCCCCGCCCCGCCGTCATCCTGCTCAGCGGCGGTCTGGACTCCACAACCGTGCTGGCGATTGCCAAGGCGCAGGGCTTCGCGCCTTACGCGCTGAGCTTTCGCTACGGACAGCGCCACGAGCAGGAGCTGCGTGCGGCCGAGGCCGTGGTGGCGCGCATGGGCGTGCAGCGGCATATCGTGGCCACCATCGACCTGCGCGAATTCGGCGGCTCGGCCCTGACGGCCGACATTGCGGTACCCAAGGGGCGCACGGCCAACGAGATGTCCCACGGCATCCCGGTGACCTACGTGCCGGCGCGCAACACCGTGTTCCTCAGCTTTGCTCTGGCCTGGGCCGAGACGCTGGGGGCGTCCGACATCTTCATGGGTGTCAACGCGCTCGACTACTCCGGCTACCCGGACTGCCGCCCGGAGTACATCGCCGCCTTCGAGGCCATGGCCAACCTGGCCACCAAGGCGGGGGTCGAAGGCTCTCAACGCCTCAAGATCCACGCGCCGTTGATGCACTGGCACAAGGCGCGCATCATCCAGGAGGGGCTGGCGCTGGGCGTGGACTACGCCCTGACCAGCAGCTGCTACGACCCGGCCGACGATGGCCGCCCCTGCGGCGAGTGCGATGCCTGCGCACTGCGCGCCAAAGGCTTTGCCGAAGCCGGGCTGGCCGACCCGCTGCGCGTGCGCCACGGCCTGGCCTGAAGCCGGCCCGAATGGCCCCCTGGCAACGGCCGGCGGCCGCCGCCGCGACAATCGTCATCTCAGCCCGGTGCGCATCGTCTGCTGCACGGTCTCTCACCGGCCTTAGCCTCTGACCACCATGACCCTGACTGTCGCCCTTGTCATCTACGCCGCGGCCATGACCCTGGCCAATCTCTCCGTGGCCGCCTTCGGGCCCAGCGTCACGCCGATCAATGCCTTTGTCCTGATCGGCCTGGACCTGGCGCTGCGCGACTGGCTGCACGTGCGGCTGAAGGTCTGGCAGATGGGCGCCCTCATCGCCTTCACGGGTGTTTTGACCTTTGTCCTCAATCCCGCGGCGGGCAAGATCGCCGTGGCTTCGGCGGTGGCCTTCACCGCAGCAGCCCTGGTGGACTGGGCGACCTTCCTGCGGCTCAAGGGCAGCTGGTTGCGCCGCGCCAATGGCTCCAACGTGGCTGGTGCGGCCGTTGATTCACTGCTGTTTCCCACCATCGCCTTTGGTGCGCTCATGCCTCACATCGTGCTGGCCCAGTTTGTGGCCAAGGTGGCGGGCGGGGCGTTCTGGGCGTGGTTGATCAGCCGCCTGGGCCGGCAGACCCTGGCTACCGAGCGTTGAGGGCTACACGATGAAGAATCGCATTGCTGCTTTGGCCGCCGTCGCGGCCCTGTGGGGGGCGAGCGCACCCGCGCTGGCACAGGAAAAGTTCACCTTTCTCACCAACTGGTACGCCATCGCCGAGCATGGCGGCTTCTACCAGGCCTTGACCCAGGGCCTGTACAAGAAGGCGGGTCTGGACGTGACCATCCGCATGGGCGGTCCGCAGGTCAACGGCATGCAGCTGTTGGCCGCGGGGCAGGCTGACTGCTACCTCGGCTTCGACGTGCAGACCATGAAGGTGCGCGAGCAGGGCGTGGACGCCGTCACCGTGGCAGCGGTCTTCCAGAAAGATCCGCAGGTCATGATCGGCCATCCCGAGGTCTTCAAGAAGATGGAAGACCTGAAGGGCAAGACCATCCTGATCTCGGGCGATGCCCGCACCAACTACTGGCCCTGGCTGCGCAACGCCTACGGCCTGCAGGACAGCCAGGCCCGTCCCTACACCTTCAACATCCAGCCCTTCCTGGCCGACAAGAACACCGTGCAGCAGGGCTACCTGTCCAGCGAACCCTTTGCGATCGAGAAGAAGGCGGGCTTCAAGCCCACGGCCCTGCTGCTGGCCGACCATGGATGGCCGCCGTATGCCTGCACCATCGTGTGCATGAGCAAGACGCTGAAGGAGCGCCCCAAGGCCGTGGCCGCGTTCGTGCGCGCCTCCATGGAAGGCTGGAAGAGCTACCTCCAGGGCGACCCCAAGGCCGCCAACGCCCTCATCAAGAAGGACAACCCGTCACTCACTGATGAGGAGATCGCCGTGGGCATCCGCCTGATGAACACCCATGGCCTGGTGGGCGGCGGCGACGCGTCCCGGCTGGGCATGGGCACCATCACCGAGGAGCGTCTGAAGAAGACCTACGACATGATGGCCGCGATGAAGCTGCTGGATCCGGCCAAGGTGGATTTCCGCAAGACCTTCACCACCGAGTTCATCAAGGACGTCAAGGTCCTGCCCTGACGGGCCTG
>CAISJH010000012.1 GCA_903885585.1 uncultured beta proteobacterium | reverse complement strand
GGGGTAATCGTATTTTTCCTGCAGATTGACACGCTAAATCGGAAAAACTCCAATAGCGACAGGCACTTGCAAAGCCGCCTCTCGCGGACCTCCTGTGCTTTCGGTGCAAATTGACACGCTTCGACCTGCTCGGGCTGATCACGCCGCCGGCGCCTCGAACGCCTCACCGATCCAACGCCCTCTCGGCGAGGGCTGTCGCAGGAAGTCTCGATACGCCACGGTATCCTCGGTGGCGAGCGAGGACAGTGCAACACCGCGCCCGACGATGGCCCACAAGATCAGCCGTTTGGCTTCCTTGCGGTAGGCACGCTGCGTTGCAGGCGCTTCGTGCCGCGACAGCCAACCCTGGACTGCCTCGTAGTCGTTGCTCCCCCGCAGCGCGCACGATGCAGGCCCATGGTGTCGTTGACCCCACCACGACGATCTTCTCCCAGGAAACCACATCCGATGGTGCACTGTTGACCAGTAGCGCGCGACATCTGGTCCGTGCCAGCTGTCTCCATTTTCTGCATTAGCTCGGTTGTCCGTATTTGCTCGGTTGTCTAGATTTACTTAAAATCCGCCTATGGGCACCGATCTCAGCACTCCCGTTCTGCTGCGCCGTATCGCGCAGCTCGAGGCCACCGTTGGGCGCCTCAGCGAAGACCTCGGTACTCTACGCACAGCGGTCAGCAAGCAGGGCCTGCAACTGCCAAGGCCTCGAGGCGTTCGAGCCCGAGTGGCGTACACCGACTCCGTAGCTGCGGGCAACTCGCATGCTCAGGCTATTGGCGGCCTGGCGGGCGCCACCGCACGCGGCGAAGCAGCACGTGTTCAGTGGGTCAAGGATGGCCTTGTCGTGTCCGGTGAGGAACTTGCACAAGCCTGGGGGCTCACCCGTCAGGCTTTGGCGCCGGCCGCAGACCGGGGTGAAGTCTTTGCTGTGAAGGTCGGCAACCGGCTGTACTACCCGCAGGCATTTCTCGGGATGGACCGCGAAGCCGTGGCATCCATCTGCCGCGCGCTGGGCGACCTCGGCGCCAGCGAGAAGCTGATGTTCTGGCTGCGCGAGCACGGCGCCCTGGCGGGAAAGAGCGTCGCCGCGGCATTGGAAGCGGGAACTGGCCTGGCCAAGGTAGAGCGCCTGGCTGCGGCGTGGGCGCGCGAGCGAGGCGTCTCGCGTGTTGCTGCGGCTGCCTGATCCCGGTTCCTTCGAGGATCTGCTTCGTCCAATCAGGATCGAAGTCGCGTCGCTCGTGCGCTTGAGCCGGCATCCGGCCACCGAGCCGTACTGGTCTGCTGGGGTTTACCGCTTCGATGATTCAGATCCCGGCGGTGCCGGCCCGTTCGGCACCTGCTACACCGCCAGCACCATCGAGGCAGTCTTCGCGGAGAGCGTCATCCATGAGTGCGGGCGGTTCGTCAGAGGCAGCTACGAAGTGCCGGCCGCAGAACTGACCGAGCGCTCGGTCGTGCGGTTTGTCTGTGACCGGCGCAAGACGCTGGTGCTGGCTGACCTGACCGGTGCGGCGCTCAAGGCCCTGGGACTGAACAACGACATCAGTGCGTCCGCCAACTACACGGCAAGCCAGGCCTGGGCGCGGGCCATACACAGTGCGAGCCCGCGCTGGGACGGAATCCGGTACGGGTCGCGGCAGATGAACCAGGGGTTCGCCTAGGCCATCTTCGAGCGCAGCGGGCTGCGCAAACTGCGCGCCGACGAGCTCAAGCCGCAGCAGGTAGATGACCTCTGCGATCGGTTCAACGTCACCGTAGTCTGACGACGCCGCGGCCCGAACCCGAAGGTAGGCAACCTGGCCTACACCGGCCGTTCGTAAGCAAATACCGCTCGGCTCCACTCGGCCATCAGGGGTCGTTCTCGGAAGGCAGCCGGATTGGAGGCGAGCAAACCGTAATCGTGCCTGCCGGCTTCGGACAGGATCTCCCGTGGGCCTCGGTCCGAGAAAGCGCGATTCTGATAATGTAATCGCTCGATTACAATGTGTTGGTGTTCAGCGTCAAGGCACTGCCTGAGTTCAAGTCCTGGCTCGACCATCTGGCAGACGCGTCGGTCCGCGGCGTTGTGGTCGCTCGGATCAAGCGGCTTGAACGAGGACTTCTCGGCGACGTGGAACCGGTGGGCGAAGGTGTCTCTGAGCTTCGCATCCACATCGGGGCCGGCTGGCGCATCTATTTCACGCAGCGAGGCGGCGAACTCATTGTCCTGCTGGCCGGTGGATCCAAGCGCACACAGAAGAGCGACATCAGGCGTGCGAAGGCGCTTGCCGCTTTGCTGGATTGAATGAGGAAACGAAGATGAATGCACGAATCAAGGTTGAAGAGCTGCCGATGTTTGATGCCGCTCCCTACCTCGACAGTGACGAGGCCATTGCCGCATACCTGACTGACATCCTGCAGGCCAACGACGCTGGGCTCCTGTCCGCCGCGCTGGGTGACATCGCCCGGGCGCGCGGCATGACCGATATCGCCAAGGCGGCAGGCATCACGAGGGAGGCGCTTTACAAAGCCTTGCGGCCCGGCAGCGCGCCGCGTTTCGACACAGTCAATCGCGTCTGCGCCGCACTGGGCGTTCGCCTGGTGGTTCAGCCTTTGCATCCAGCCTGAAGCCAGCAAAGCTCCCTGCTGCGCACTGCTGCTGACAGGTTCCGACCGGGAACGCAGATTGAGCCAATAGCGCTTCAGGTTCGTTGGCCTCCCGTCACCAGTTGCTGCTGAAGGTCAGCTGACCGTCCCATCGCCGACATCCCGGCCTTCGGGACGCGGCCGAGGGCCTCACCGGCCAGGCTTGGCCGCTCCAAACCCGGCGGAGCGCTCCACGAGCACGTCCGCGTACCGCTCGACGTTGAACCGGAACGTCCCACGGAAGTTGATGTGCGAGAAGTGCGCCGGGCCAATCCGCCGCAGCCAGTCCTCCTCAATGCCGACGCCATCCCGGTTGAGCTTCGTCACCACTGTGTCCATGCGAATCGTGTTCCACGCCAAGACTATGTTGGTCAACAGTGCGTGAGCTCCCGAAATTGCCGCCATCTCTTGCCGTCGTCGGCCACGCTCAGGGGCCACCTGGCCGCCATGGATGGCGCGCTGCAGCTGATGCACCGATTCGCCCCGGTTGAGCAGCGTGTGGATCTCACGCCGATAGTCCGGGATGGTCAGGTAGTCGCAAAGAAACAGCGTTCGCAGAAGGCGCCCAAGGTGTTCTGCAGCGCGGTGCAGAGGGTCGCCGACCGCTGCTGACCCCAGCCGGTGGATGGCATGCACGGCAGACACCTTGCCCGCACGAATCGAGGCCGCCAGGCGCACTAGGTCGTCCCAGCCGCGCTCGATCGCCTTCACCGACACCCGGCGCACGGTGACGCCCTCCAGGCTCTCCGGCACCGGCCAGCCCCTGGGCACGAAGAGCTTTCGCTCACGCAGATCGCGCAGCCGCGGGCACAGGTCAAACCCCAAGAGCTTGGCGATGGCCATCGCCACGTTCGTGACGCCGTGGGTATCAACGGCCAGCAGAGAGATTCGGATCCGGTCTTCGGCACGGTTGTGCTGCTCGACGCCTTCTACGGCCACGCCTGCCTGACGCTCGTTTAGCACGACGGGTTGGTCGTAGAACAAGCCCCAGCGGTCGCGAACGTGGGTGTACAGCCCCGCGGCATAGGTGCGTCGGCGCGGGTCCACCCGGGCCGTCCACAAGTGGCGGCTGGCGTCTATGGCCATCATGTCGGCAGAGCCCTTGGTACCGTCGCCCCAGAGCGCCGCAATCGGCAGCGCGTTCTGATACTCCGACACCCGTTCGTTGGCCCAGCGCAGCCTGCCGCTCAGCTCGACGGCCCGCATCGCCGTGGAGATGTGCGCAGCGTCGATGCCGGGGATCATCGAGCCCACGCCCTTGGCGTCGAGATCGGTGCCATGGGCCAGGAGCGCGCCGTAGACGGCCAGCAGCTCGTTACTCGACGACGGACGGCGGGCCAGCAGCGCCTCGCTGAAGTGGGTGACGGCGTCGACTTCCAGCAGCAGGTCCGGCAGTTGGACGGAGCCGATCTGCTTGAAGACCGCCTCCCTGGTCTTGCGCGGCTCCACTTCCTCGTCCAACGGCCGGATTGGCGGCAAGTGCAGGAGCTTGTCGACGCCGATCTCGATCTGGCCACGAATGGCGGCCTCAGCCAATGCCGTCAGGCCGACCGACACGCCCGCCAGAATAGGCTCCAAAAACGCCATGGCCTGGTCGGGCAGGCCGAGAATCTGGTGGTGCAATTCCTTCGTGCGGCTCCAGTCGGCACCTGCCAGCAGCATCGACTCGCGGGCGCGGAAACCGATCGAATGGTTCACCCATGCGCTGCCGCGCCGCAGGCTCTTGCGCAGCGCCATCATCGTGCTGGCCTCGAATGCCCGGTACCGAGACTGAGGATCCAGGTCGCTGACGATCGTGTTCCATGCTGCGCCCACTGGCGGCAGCTCGAAGTCCTGCGGGATCTCCTTGGTGCCCAGAGCTTGTAGACGCTGCCAGGCCTGCCATTGGTCGTGGCCGGGGTCGCCCGGCGCGCCGGCAAACTCGATGTCGCGAAGGCCCGCCAGGTGGGCATGAACACGCCGGTTGTCCTCGGCCAGCGCTCTACGTACCTGGGACGCGAAAGTGCTGGTTCCAGCTTCGCCGACATCTTGGAGCAAGGCGCGGGCTTCGAGCACGCGATCGCGCCATGGCTTGGACTCGTCGTGGAGCACCGACTTGGCTTTGAGGGCCTGCTGCAGCGTCGCGCCGCCGCTGCGTGAGCGTCCCTTCTCGACACGCTCGGCGGCGCTACGGAACAGGTCTTGGCTGCGGCGCGAAGCCTGCGACAGCGCCATGTCGGTCAGCTCCAACAGTGTGACGCGCAGGAAGCAGGCGATCTCGACGGTCTGGCGCTGCCGCTCGATGCGTGCGGTCATCGACGGACGCCGCATCTGGACATGGGCGGCGTAGGCCTGCTGCTTGCTCAGGGCCACGGCGTCCAGGGGCCAGGCGTGCACGCCCAGTTCCTTCAACGCCCGGATCTTCTCCAGCGTTTCGGCCATCGTGCTCGGAGAATGCCGCTTGGGTGGCGTCTTGAGCCATTCAAGCTGGGTGGCTACGCCCTTGGACTGGGTTGCGTAGCACCAGTCGATGGCCTTGAGGAGGGCTGCCTTGCCGACACCGGCCTCGATCGTGGCCGCCATGGCGGCCTCGGTGGCGTCGAAAGCCTCGCGCGCCAAGTCTGCAAGGCGGCGCGGCCCAGGGATGACTATGCGCCGTTCGTACAGCCACATGCGGGCGGTTTCGGCAAGATCGTCGGGATGCGCGGCCTCGAGCGCGGAGATTGCCAGAACCTTTTGAAGTTGGTCGACACCAGCCGCGTCCAGGTCCTGCAGGCCGAGGTAGGTGCGTGCCCATGCCTGGTGTTCGTACAGCGTCTGGCGGCGAGCGTAGAGGGACCGCAGGCTGGCGATGCTCACTGCCGGGGTTTGAAACGCCTCACAGACGGCACGCAGCAGGGTCTTGGGCACCGACGCAAACCGGTCCATCGGGCGGCCGCTGGCCCGCAGGAACAGCATCTGGACGGCTGCCGCGACCCGGCGATCGTGGCGAAAGCGCCCTGCGACCGCGGCGATGTCTTCCGCGCTCATGCAGAACGATTGCTGGACGTCGAATTCCGACAGCCTGGTGGGCAAGTTCTCCGCGCCAATGAAGCGCTTGGCGAAGGACAAGGTGACACCCTTCTGGAAGTCGAAACCGACAATCTACCTGGGTCGGGCGTGGCGCGAATCCCTACATGCCCAGGCGCGGCATCGGGCTGGCGACGGCTTGGCCAGCGGCCACCGTGTCAATTTGCTGGAAAGATACGATTACCCCGAGCCTGGCTCGGATGATGAATCGGGGCCACCTGTCTGCTCATAGATCGCCTGCAGCGACCTTCCACACCGTCCTGACCAATGTCATCGACACGGCGGTACTTCGGGCGTAAGCTGGCCTTGGCGTGACCTGGATCTTGAATGCGGCCCTCG
>CAISJH010000011.1 GCA_903885585.1 uncultured beta proteobacterium | reverse complement strand
GTGGCGGCAGGGCGAAGGGCTCGGAGGCACATTCGCGCCAGGAGGAGGCCGAGCGCAGCAATTGATGCAGCGGCAGCACCTCGGCCACCCCTTGTTCGCCCAGATGGCGCTCGAAGGCCATGACCTGCGCTGCGTTCGCGGCACGCCAGCTCGCAAAGGCCAGTGGCCCGCGTGGCGAGACCGCGCAACCGACCAGGCTGGCCAGGGTGACCGCCAGGGCAGCCACCTTCAGCACGATGACCACGCGTTTCATGGGTCTCCGCAGCGCCGGGATCGGATCTCCACGCGGCGTGGATGTCGAGGTCAGCGCCAGGCTTGGGGCCAGAGCTCTCAGGCCGGCGCGCCTCTTGGGTGGGCCGCCACCCCAGGCGGGATCTCCACCGCCGGCAGCTTGCTGTCAGCCCACACATGGTGCATCGGCGTGAAGGTGAACGGCCGGTCGATACGCTCGGCCACCACGCCCACCACCTTGGGAAAACCCGCCGTGCGGTCGATCAGCATGTCGCCGCACTGGGCGCAGCACTCGCGCACGGTGGTGTGTCCGGAGTCGGCTACAAACTCCCGCTTTGTCGCGGCCCCAGTCACCTCAGTGTCCCGGGCGCGGAAGAAGACGAAGTTGCTGAAGGGCGTGCCCGCCACGGCGCGGCAATCAGTGCAGTGGCACACCAGCTGCAGCACGGGCGGGCTGGACATCCGGGCGGTGAAGGCGCCGCAGCGGCAGCGGGCAGACCAGGTCTCGGGCAGGGCGTTGCTCATGGGGGGACGCGGGGAGAAAGTGTGCAGAAAGCGATGGGGTGAAGGGCTGGGGTCGCCATCATCAGACGCCAAGTTCACCCGGCCTGCGCCTGCAGCGCCGGCCGCGGATTCAGCCCGCACCACCGCGCGATGAACACCGCCAGCACGGCGCTCACCTGCTGCATGCTGGCGATCGACACCCACTCGTCAATGCCGTGGATGTCCGAGCCCTTGGGCCCGTAGCAGGTGGAGGGGATCTGGCCGTAGAGGTGGAAGAAGCGCACGTCGGTGGTGGCCGTGGACGCATGCTGCGCGGCCTCGGCGCCGGTCACGTCCCGGTGGCAGCGCAGCAACTCCTGGATCACCGGCTGCTGCATGTCCACCACCAGCCCTTCGGCCTGGAAGCCCTGGTAGGTGATCTTCCAGGTGACGCTGTCGTGGTGCGGGTGGGCATGGTGCGCGGCCTCCAGCAGCGCCTCCACTTCAGCACGCACCTGCGCCGGCTTCACACCGGGGTAGAAGCCCAGGCGCATGTCCACGCGGCAGTGCGTGGGCACCGAGGACGTCCACTCCCCGCCCTGGATGCGCCCGAGGTTGAAGTTGATCGGGTGCTCGTGCGTGCAGTAGTGCGGGTGGCGCGCCTCGGGGGCATTCCAGGCCGCTTCCAGTTCACGCAGTTTGCCCACCAGGTACTGCGCGTAGTCGATGGCGGCCACGCCCGTGTGCGCCGTGCACGCATGCACCGGCTTGCCCTGCACGTCCAGCGTGATCCACATCACGCCCACCTGCCCGGTCATGACACCGTCGCCCGGCTCCGGGATGATGGCCGCGTCGGCCGTGTAGCCCTCCACCAGACAGGCCAGCGCGCCGTTGCCCGTGCACTCCTCTTCCACCACCGATTGCAGGTACACCGGCGCCGCAGGCTCTACGCCCAGACGGCGCAGCGCCCGGAAGGCCAGGGTCAAGGCCACCAGCCCGGCCTTCATGTCAGCGGCGCCTCGGCCATACAGCCGGTCGCCGTCGATCCAGGGCTCGAAGGGCGGCCGCGTCCACATCGAGGCCAGGCCCACCGGCACCACGTCGATGTGGCCGTTGAGGATGAGCGAGCGGCCGGTGGCCGGGCCCGCAGGGCGGTGAACGCCCACCACGTTGCGCCGGCCGGCGTAGGAGATCAAGGAGGGCGAGTAGCCGGGGTGGTCACGGATACGCTCCTCGTCGACCTCGAACTCGTGGATGTCCAGGCCATTGCGCTCGAACTCGCGCTTCATCAACGCCTGCGCACCCGGCTCGGCACCGAGCAGCGAGGGCTCGGCCACCAGCTCGGTCAGCAGCGCCACCGCCTCCTCGCGCTGCGCGGCCACCGCGGCCAGGATGGCCGCTTCATCGACCACGGCCAGGATGGCGGTTTCGTCAACGGGGGCACGGGTGACGGTTGAATGGGTCATCGGAGGCTCCGGTGGAGGCCGTGACGGGCGGTGGTCCAGCGGGTGGACTTGAGCAGCGGCGCGGCGTGGTGGGGACGTTTTGTTACACGATAGCGCAAGTCAGGGCGCCCTCCCGGCCATCGCCGATCAGCCACCGGCTGCGCCTGTCCATGGCGGCGGGGCAGCGCCACGGCGGCAACCCTCAACTGCGGGGTCGTACAGCCGTGGTGGAATCCACGCAAGACCATGGCCTTCCTCGACACCGACCGCGAGCTGACCGAGGGCTCCTACTACCTGCACGCGGCGCCGGCCTGGGCGCCATCGCCCCCGCTGCAAGGGGAGGTGGACTGTGACGTGGTCGTGGTGGGTGCGGGCTTGGCCGGGCTGTCCGCAGCGCTGGAGCTGGCCGCGCGCGGGCTGAGCGTCACGGTGCTGGAAGCGCAGCACGTGGGCTTTGGCGCCAGCGGGCGCAATGGCGGCCAGGCCATCCACGGGCTGGCCTGCGACATGTCCGT
>CAISJH010000010.1 GCA_903885585.1 uncultured beta proteobacterium | reverse complement strand
GCCGGGCGCGCCCAGCCTCAACCCCGCCTTCCGCGGCTTGGGCCTGGTGCGCTCGCTGCTGTCGTACCTGCTGTTCAAGAGCGGCCCCATGACCAGCCCGCCGGCCGAGTTCGGCGCCTACCTCAAGAGCGACCCGGCGCTGGACCGGCCCGACCTGCAGGTCTTTGGCCTGCCGGTGACGGGCGATGCCAGCCCGAAGGGCGCTGAGGGCACCGCAGCCCAGGCGGGCCAGCCCAAGGCCCCGACGCCGGATGGCTTTCTGGGCATGACGCTGGCGCCGTACCAACTGCGGCCGCACTCGCGCGGCAGCGTCAGCCTGCGCAGCGCGCGCATGGAAGACACGCCCGTGCTGAAGATGAACTACCTGCACGACGAGCGGGACCGCCGCACGCTGCTGTGGGGCCTTCGCTTTCTGCGTAACGTGGCACGGCAGCCCGCGCTGGCTGCGCTGGTGGAGGCCGCCGTGCGGCCTGATGACCAGGTGCAGACCGACGATGAATGGCTGTCCTGGCTGGCGCCTCACCTGAGCACGGGCTACCACCCCGTGGGCACCTGCCGCATGGGCCGCGCTGACGACCCGCTGGCCGTGTGCACGCCCGACCTCAAGGTGCGCGGCGTGAAGGGCCTGCGCGTCATCGACGCCTCGGTGATGCCCAACCTGATCTGCGGCAACACCAACGCCACCGCGGTGGTGATTGGCGACAAGGGCGCTGATCTGGTGCTCAAGGCCGATTGAAGACCTGCTGAGAGTCACGTCAACAAGCTTTGAACCTTGCCTAAACCTCGCCCTTGATTCGCATGAACTTCGACTTTTCTGACGACCAGAAGACCCTGCGCGAAGAGCTGCGGCGCATGCTGCAGCGCGAGTCGCCGCCGGCCAAGGCCCGCGAGGCCATCGACCAGGGACTGAGCCACCAGGCCGACCTGTGGCGCCACCTCGTGGACGTGGGTGCCACCGGGCTGATGCTGCCGGAGGATTCAGGTGGTGCGGGCCTGGGCGCCATGGAGTTGTGCGTGGCCGCTGAGGAACTGGGCCGCCAGCTGGCTGCCGTGCCCTACGCGTCCACCATGTACCTGGCCACACAGGCCTTGCTGCTGGGGGCTTCGGCTAACCAGCAAGCGCATTGGGTGCCGCGCGTGGCCTCGGGCGAGGTGGCCACGCTGGCGGGGCTGGAAGCCCTGGACGGGTCCAGTGCCCCGCAAGCCTTGGCCGCGCAGGGTGAAGAGACCTCGATCCTGCGCTTTCAGGCCGGCGTGTTGCGGGGGGAGGCCTCCCTCGTGCCGGACGGCAGCGCAGCTGCCTGGGCTGTGGTGCGGGCACATGCGGCAGACGGTTCGGTCTGCTGGGTGGTGGCCGAACTGGACAGCAGCGTCACGCGGCGCACGCTGCCCACCCGCGACCCGTCGCGCCCCTGGGCGGCGCTGCACTTCAACGGCACGCCGGCCCAGGCGCTGGATGCCGTGGTCGATCTGCCGGCCTTCGAGCAGCGCCTGCGCTGCCGCGCAGCGGTGCTCACGGCCTTCGAGGCCCTGGGCGGGGCTGATGCGGCACTGGAGATGGCCGCCGCCTACGCTCGCGAGCGCATCGCCTTCGGCCGCGCCATCGGCTCTTACCAGGGCATCAAGCACAAGCTGGCTGATCTCTACACCGCCAACCAGCTGGCCCGCGTGCATGCGTGGTACGGCGCCTGGGCGCTGGCGTGTGACGCCAGTGCGCCTCACGCCGCGCTGGCCGAAGCCGCCGCAGCGGCGTTGGTCAGCTGCACGCGCGCCTACACCCGCGCTGCCGAAGAGGCGCTGCACGTGCACGGCGGCATGGGCTACACCTGGGAGGCCGACTGCCACCTGCACGTGCGCCGCGCGCGCCAGCTGGCCGTGTGGCTGGGCAGCGATT
>CAISJH010000009.1 GCA_903885585.1 uncultured beta proteobacterium | reverse complement strand
GGCGATACGCCCGGCAAACTCGTCCTGGAAGAACCCCATGCTCTGACCCAGCATCAGGCGGTGGAAGTTCCAGCGCAGGCGCATCGGGAAGTTGCCCGCCAGCGTCTGGTGCTTGAACATGGTCTGCAGCGCAGCCAGGCCGATGCTGGTGCTCAGCACCACGGCCAGCAGCATCAGCGTGCCGCCCTCCTCGGCCCACAACTGCGCCGGCGACAGCCGGGCCAGCCAGTCCACGATGCGCCCGAGAAAGGCGAACAGCAGCGCCTCGAAGGCACCAATGGCGGCGGTGAACACCGTCATGGCGGCGATGTATCCCCGCGTGCCTTGCGAGCAGGCCCACAGGAACGGCAGCAGTGCCTTGGGCGGAGCCTCGGGCACGGCCTGCGGGTAAGGGTCGATGAGACGTTCGAAGGCTTGGAAGATCACGGGTGCGCTCCAGGGGGGCGGATTATGCGGGCGCCCCCGGGCGCGCGGGCTCCCACTAAACTCACCCGCCATGACGCAGCACCACCACGGGCATGGGTCTGCCCACGACGACCACAGCCACCTCGACGAGATGGACATTCGCGTGCGGGCGCTCGAGACCCTGCTTACCGAGAAGGGCTACGTCGAGCCCGCGGCCATCGATCGCATCATCCAGACCTACGAGGAGCGCGTGGGCCCGCGCAACGGGGCCCAGGTGGTGGCACGTGCCTGGGCCGATGCGGAATTCGCCCGCTGGTTGGCCGAAGACGCCACCGCCGCCATCAGCTCCATGGGCTTCACCGGCCGCCAGGGTGAGCACATGGTGGCGGTGTTCAACACGCCCGCCGAGCACCACATGGTGGTGTGCACGCTGTGCTCGTGCTACCCCTGGCCGGTGCTGGGGCTGCCGCCGGCCTGGTACAAAAGTGCACCGTACCGCTCACGCACGGTGCGCGAACCCCGCGCCGTGCTGGCCGAGTTTGGCGTCACGCTGCCCGAGGGCACCGCGGTGCGCGTGTGGGACTCCACGGCCGAAGTGCGCTATCTGGTGATACCTATGCGCCCGGCGGGCACCGAGGGCTGGACCGAGGCACAACTGGCTGAACTGGTCACCCGCGATTCGATGATCGGCACCGGTCTGGCCATGCGCGCGTCCGCAGTCAACGCAAGCGCTGACGCCAGCGCAGCGGCCGCAAGCGCTTCAACGCCTGCAGCAGGTTCGGCATGAACGGCGCACACGACATGGGCGGCATGCACGGCTTCGGGCCGGTGCACCTGGAGGCCGACGAACCCCTGTTCCACGCCTCTTGGGAACGCCGAGCGATGGGGCTGACCGTGGCCATGGGCGCCACCGGGCAGTGGAACATCGACCAGTCCCGCTCGGCGCGCGAGAGCCTGCCGCCCGCCACCTACCTGGGCTCGAGCTACTACCGCATCTGGATCCTGGCACTGGAGCGCCTGATGGTCCGGCGCGGTCTGGTGACCGAGCATGAATTGGCTGCGGGGCATCCGCACACGCCCGCCCTCCCCCTGGCCCGCGTGCTGCGCGCCGAGGCCGTCGACACCGCGCTGGCGCGTGGCACGCCCACCGAGCGCCCAGCCACCGCCCCCGCCCGTTTTGCGGTGGGCGACCGCGTGCGGGCCCTCAACCGACACCCCGCCGGCCACACGCGTCTACCCCGCTACGTGCGCGGCCACACCGGCACGGTGGTGCTGTTGCACGGCGCCCATGTGTTCGCCGACCGTCATGCCGCGAGCGCCCCAGGCCAGCCCTTTGACGAAGCCCCGCAGTGGCTATACACCGTGGCCTTCGACGGCCAGGACCTTTGGGGCGAAGACGCCGAGCCTGGCACGAGCGTCAGCGTGGACGCCTGGGAAAGCTATCTGGAACCTGCAGCCTCATGAACCAGCACACCGCCTGCGACCTGCCTGGCCTGCCGCAAGACGAGGACGGCCCGGTGTTTGCCGCCCCATGGCAAGCCCAGGCCTTTGCCATGACGCTGGCCCTGCATGAGCGCGGCCTGTTCAGCTGGGGCGAGTGGGCACAGGCCTTGAGCCAGGCCATCGCCCGCGCCCAGGCCCAGGGCGACCCGGACCTGGGCGACACCTATTACCGCCACTGGCTGGACGCGCTGGAGACGCTGCTGCAGGCCAAGGGCCTGGCCAGTGCCGCCACCCTGCACGCCCTGGAACACGCCTGGGAAGACGCGGCCGACCGCACCCCGCACGGTCACGCGGTCGAGCTGCTGCCGGACGAACGGGCACTCGCTCTCGGGTAAGCCCGTCCTGACAGCGCGGCGCGGCTGCGCCAACATGCGCCAACGTCTCGCCTCAACCGCCAGACGCAAACTTGGCCCACACCGAAGTCCTGCCGTCTCACATGCCCGCCCACACCTCTTCCACGGCCGGCCTGCGCCTGTCCGTCCTCGACCAGTCCGTGGCCTGCGCCGGGCGCGGTGAAGACCACGCGCTGCGCGACACGGTGGAACTCGCCGAGCATTGCGAGACCCTGGGCTACGAGCGCTTCTGGGTGAGCGAGCACCACGGCATGCCCACCATCGTCGGTACGGCGCCGGAGGTACTGATGGCAGCCATTGCTGCGCGCACCAGGCGCATCCGCATCGGCAGCGCCGGCGTGATGCTGCCGCACTACTCGGCCTTCAAGGTGGCCGAGAACTTCCGCGTGCTGGACGCGCTGGCGCCTGGGCGTATCGACCTGGGACTGGGTCGCGCCCCGGGCAGCGACCGCCGCACCGCCCAGGCGCTGAACCCCCATGTCTCAGGCATGGCCGAAGACTTTCCGCAGCAGGTGCTGGACCTGCAGGCCTGGGTGAGCGGGCGGCCGCACCAGGGCGTGGTTGCGCATCCGCTGCCGCCATCGCCCGCGGACGAACCCACGCAGCCCTCGCCACGCCTGCACAGTGAATCGGGCCCAGCGGGATCCACACGCCCGACCCACGGAGCAGACCCCACAAGCGCTGGCAGCCCAAAGGACGACAGCTCACTCGACCGCCGACCCGAGATGTGGATCCTCGGCAGCTCCGACTACGGCGCCCAGCTCGCCGCCCACCTCGGCCTGCCCTACGCCTTTGCTTACTTCTTCATGGACGGCCAGGGCGTGGAGCAGGCGCTGGATCTGTACCGCAGCCTGTATCGGCCCAGCGAGCGCCATCCCAAGCCCCAAGCCACCATCTGCGTCTGGGCCCTGGCCGCCGACACCGACGAGGAGGCCGAGTTGCAGGCCCTGAGCCGCGAGCGCTGGCGCGTCAACCGGCAGCGCGGGCTGCTGGGCCCCTTGCAGCGCCCGCAGGACGTGGCCGCCCAAGGCTTCAGCAGCGAGGAGATGGCAGTGGTGGTGGCGCCCATGCGGCGCAAGGCGCTGGTGGGTTCGGCGGCCACCGTGCGGCGCAAGATGGAAGATCTGGCCCGCAGCCTGGACCTCGACCACTTGGTCGTCAACACCTGGGCCCACGACCCCGCCGTTCGGCGGCATTCCTATGCCCTGCTGGCGCAGGCGTTCGACCTGCCGATGGCGCCCCGAGTTTCCCCGCTGGAGGACTCTTGGAAGCATCCGATTTCGACATCTTGATCGTCGGCGCCGGCTCGGCCGGCTGCGTGCTCGCCGCTCGGCTGAGCGAAGACCCCGCCATACGCGTCGGTCTCATCGAGGCCGGCCCGCCCGACAAGAGCGTGCTCATCCACTGCCCCGCCGGCCTGGCGCTGCTGGCCCAGACCGGTGGCGCCAACTGGGCCTTCGAGACCGTGCCGCAGCCGGGCCTGAACGGCCGCCGGGGTTACCAGCCCCGCGGCAAGGTGCTGGGCGGCTCCAGCTCCGTCAACGCCATGATCTACGCCCGGGGCCACCGGGCCGACTACGACGCCTGGGCTGCCGAGGGCAACCCGGGCTGGTCCTTCGACGAGGTGCTGCCCTGGTTCAAGCGCGCCGAGCACAACGAGCGCGGCGCCGACGCCTTCCACGGCACGGGCGGCCCGCTGAACGTGGCCGACCTGCGCAGCGACGCCACCTGGCGCGATCGCTTCACGCAAGCCGGTGTGCAGGCCGGCTACCCCCATAACCCCGACTTCAACGGCGCCGAGCAGGAGGGCTTTGGCCCTTACCAGGTGACGCACCGCAACGGCGAGCGCTTCAGCGCGGCCAAGGCCTATCTCACGCCCAACCTGTCCCGTCCCAACCTGCAGGTGCTGACCGGCGTCCAGGTCCTGCGCGTGCGCTTCGAGGGCCGCCGGGCCGTGGGTGTGGACGTGAGGATGGGCGGCACTGAACGCACGCTCAAGGCCCGGCGCGAGGTGATCCTGAGCGCGGGGGCCTTGCAGTCACCACAGTTGCTGATGCTCTCGGGTGTGGGGCCTGGCGCCCATCTGCAAGCGCTCGGCCTGCCCGTGCTGCACGACCTGCCCGGCGTAGGACGGCATCTGCACGACCACATCGACGTGGTGCAGGTGGTGGACGCACCGGGCCATCACGACCTGTTCGGCCTGAGCCTGGCCGGGGCCGCGCGTGCGCTGCGCGGCATCTTCGAATGGCGCCGACACCGCACCGGTTTGCTCACCACCAACTTCGGCGAGGGCGGCGCCTTCATGCGCAGCACGCCGGGCGAGCCCGTGCCCGACCTGCAACTGCACTTCGTGGTGGGCAAGCTGGTGGACCACGGCCGCAAGACCGTGTTCGGCCACGGCTATTCCTGCCACGTCTGCGTGCTGCGCCCCAAGAGCCGCGGCAGCGTCACGCTCGCCAGCACCGACCCGCTGGCCGCACCGTTGATCGACCCGGCCTTTCTGAGCGACGACGATGACACCGCGCGGCTGGTGCGCGGCTTCAAGCTGATGCGCCAGATCCTGGGCCAGCCCGCGCTGGCGCAGTACGGCGGCCGCGAGGTCGCCGCCTCAGCCGCCGCGCAGACCGACGCCCAGATCGAGGCCTACGTGCGCCAGCACGCCGACACCATCTACCACCCCGTGGGCACCTCCCGCATGGGGCCGTCCAGCCAGGCGGCTGCCGGCGGCAGCGTGGTCGATGCCGAGTTGCGGGTGCACGGCCTGCAAGGCCTGCGCGTGGTGGACGCCTCGGTGATGCCGCAGATCGTGGGCGGTAACACCAACGCGCCGACCATCATGATTGCGGAGAAAGCGGCCGATCTGATCCGCCGAGGCCACCCCTGACGTGTCCCACCCCTCCCTCCTACGCCGGTCACCCTGAGCTCTTCGAAGGGCTTTGACAGGCTCAGCCTGAACGGCATCCAGCCCGGGCCGAAGGGATATCAGCTTAGCTCTACCGGGTCTCCGCTCGGCCCTGGTGGGGTAGGTCGTGCAGGAACCAGCCGCAGGCCCTCAGCCCTTGCCCAGAATCTGCGCCAGCACGGGCGCCACGCGCTGCTCCACCGCCTCGTCCATGCGGATGGTGCGGCCCCACTCGCGCGAGGTCTCGCCCGGCCACTTGTTGGTGGCGTCCAGCCCCATCTTGCCCCCCAGCCCGCTGACGGGCGAGGCGAAGTCCAGGTAGTCGATGGGCGTGGAGTCCACCAGCGTGGTGTCGCGCACCGGGTCCATGCGGGTGGTGATGGCCCAGATCACCTCCTTCCAGTCGCGCACGTTCACGTCATCGTCCACCACGACGATGAACTTGGTGTACATGAACTGCCGCAAGAAGCTCCACAGGCCGAACATCACCCGCTTGGCGTGGCCGGGGTAGGCCTTGCGGATGGAGATCACCGCCATGCGGTAGCTGCAGCCCTCGGGCGGCAGGTAGAAGTCCGCGATCTCGGTGAACTGCTTCTGCAGAATGGGCACGAACACCTCGTTCAGCGCCTCGCCCAGCACGGCAGGTTCATCCGGCGGCTTGCCGGTGTAGGTGGAGTGGTAGATCGGATCGCGCCGCTGGGTGATGCGATCGACCTGGAACACCGGAAACCAGTCCTGCTCGTTGTAGTACCCGGTGTGGTCGCCAAACGGGCCTTCCAACGCGTGCAGGTAACCGCCCTGCTCCTTCAAGCGGACGCCGGCCTCGCTCTCGCCCACAAAGCCCGGCGCCGCCACCGGGATGTGACCCTCCAGCACGATCTCGGCGCTGGCAGGCACCTGCAGGCGCCACTCGCCTTCACCCACGCCGGTGTCCGCCACCTCGGTGCGGCTGCCGCGCAGCAGGCCGGCGAACTGATACTCCGACAGCGTGTCGGGCACCGGCGTCACGGCACCCAGGATGGTGGCCGGGTCCGCCCCCAGCGCCACGGCGATGGGAAAGGGCTGGCCCGGGTTGGCCAGCGCGAACTCGCGGAAGTCCAGCGCCCCGCCACGGTGCGCCAGCCAGCGCATGATCACCTGCCGCCGGCCGATGACCTGCTGGCGGTAGATGCCCAGGTTCTGCCGCCGCCGCGGCTGCGCCACGCCCTGCGGGCCGCGCGTGACCACCAGGCCCCAGGTGATGAGCGGGCCGGCGTCCCCCGGCCAGCAGGTCTGCACCGGCAGCCGGGCCAGGTCCACGTCGGCACCCTCCAGCACCACCTCCTGGCAGGGCGGGCGGCGCACGGTGCTGGGCTTCATGTCCCACACGGCCTTGGCCATGTGCAGCAGCTTGCCCGCATCCTTCAGGCCGCGCACGGGCTCGGGCTCCTTCAGTGCGGCCAGCAGGCGGCCCACGTCGCGCAGTTCGGCCGCAGACTCGGCCCCCATGCCGAGTGCCACGCGCCGCGTGGTGCCGAAGAGGTTGGCCAGACAGGGCATGGCGGCGCCTTCGGGCTTTTCGAACAACAGCGCCGGGCCGCCCGCGCGCAGCACGGCGTCGGCAATGGCCGTCATCTCCAGCCGTGGCGAGACCGGCTCCGCCACCCGCCGCAACTCTCCAAGGCGAAACAAACCGTCCATGAACTCGCGCAAGTCCCGGTACTTCATAGAAAAACCATCTGATTTCAAGGATTCTTATAGTTGACCGGTTATACCGGCCTCTCTAGAATCCGCGCCTCTGGTAAGGGTTGAGGGTTTTCCCTGAATGCCATTTGTCGCCTGATTGCGAGGCATCGGCCCTTGAAAAACCGTGCCATGTGCTGATCTCAACATCAGCGCTCGCATGACAAACGATTATCACTGTCGCTGATGCGGCGCCCTGGGGGGCTCCGCCTTCGCCCCGGTGACGAAAGGATGAACATGCCCGACACGCCAAAGATGCCTCACGGCCTTGATGCGCACAATCGGCAAGACCAGGCTTTGACCTCTGCGTCACAGCGGCCAGGCATGGCAGGCCTGCCCCAGATGCTGGGCCGGGCCGTGGTCAGCCTCAGCCAGCATTCGCTGGCCGCCGTGGGGCTGGCCGTGACCGCTGCGCTACTGCTGGGCTTGAGCCAGCCAGGCCTGCGCGCCGTAGTGGAGTCTCACACCCTGGGCTGGCTGCAAGGCCGGCAGGAGGCCAGGACCGAGGTGCACACCACGGACAACAACGCCGAGTTGCCCGAAGCGCTGACCCGCACCACCGCCAGCGAGCCTTCCGCCCTCACGGGCGAGCAGGCCGCCGTGGCCGAGTGGATTGCCAAGCGCTACCGCATTGCGCTGGAGCCGGTGTCACGCCTGGTGCTGGAGGCCTGGTCCATAGGGCCCCGCGCGGGGCTGGAGCCCACGCTGATCCTGGCAGTGGCCGCCGTGGAATCGGCCTTCAACCCCTTCGCCCAAGGCAGCGGCGGCGCCAAGGGCCTGATGCAGGTGGTGGCGCACGCGCACCTGGAGAAGTTCGAGCCCCTGGGCGGACTGCGTGCCGCCTTCGACCCCGTGAGCAACCTGCGTGTGGGCGCGCTGGTGCTCAAGGAAAGCATCGCCGAGGCCGGCAGCGTGGAAGGCGGCTTGCTGGCCTACATGGGGGCGTACAGCACGTCACAGCAGCCTGGCTATCCGCAGCGCGTGCTGGGCGAGCAGAGCCAGTTGCAACAGGCGGCGCACAAGGCCCAAGCCACCCAGAAGAGCGCTCAAGACACAGCCCAAGACAGGGCGCAGACCCTGGCTCAGGCGCCCAGAGGCGCTCCGATACACTGAAACCCTGCGCAACTGGCGATAAGCCGGCGCTGCAGAGCCCAGCTCTCCAGCGCCCGCCGAGGTGGTGAACCACCAGGGAGCGCAGGCCAGCGGGCGGTTTCCTTGCCCCTTCTGGTGCCCGCCGTTCGCCTGGGCAGCCCTCGACCGTCGCGCGCCGCAACCACGCTGCGCTGCGCCGGCTCCCGAAGGCCCTTCCATCCGAAGAGGACTGCCATCCCTCATGTTCAGCCGCCAACAGCACACGATCGCCCAAGTCGACCCTGAGATCTGGGCCGCCATCCAGGCCGAGAACCAGCGCCAGGAGGCGCACATCGAGCTCATCGCCTCGGAGAACTACACCTCCCCGGCGGTGATGGCCGCCCAGGGCAGCCAGCTCACCAACAAGTACGCCGAAGGCTACCCCGGCAAGCGCTACTACGGCGGCTGCGAGCACGTGGACGTGGTGGAGCAGCTGGCCATTGACCGCCTGAAGCAGCTCTACGGCGCCAACTTCGCCAACGTGCAACCCAATTCGGGTTCGCAAGCCAACCAGGGCGTGTTCTTCGGCCTGCTGCAGCCGGGTGACACCATCATGGGGATGAGCCTGGCCGAGGGCGGCCACCTCACCCACGGCATGCCGCTGAACATGAGCGGCAAATGGTTCAAGGTGGTGAGCTACGGGCTGGACGCCAACGAGGCCATCGACTACGAAGCCATGGAGCGCCTGGCGCACGAGCATCGCCCCAAGCTCATCATCGCCGGCGCTTCGGCGTACAGCCTGCGCATCGACTTCGAGCGCTTCTCGCGCGTGGCCAAGGCCATCGGCGCCATCTTCATGGTGGACATGGCGCACTACGCCGGGCTGATCGCCGCAGGCGTGTACCCCAACCCCGTGCCGCATGCCGACGTGGTGACCTCCACCACCCACAAGAGCCTGCGCGGCCCGCGCGGCGGCATCATCCTGATGAACGACGAGGCCATCGCCAAGAAGGTCAACAGCGCCATCTTTCCCGGTATTCAGGGGGGCCCGCTGATGCACGTAATTGCGGGCAAGGCCGTGGCCTTCCACGAGGCGCTGCAACCCGAATTCAAGGCCTACCAGCAGCAGGTGCTGGCGAACGCGCGCGTGCTGGCAGAAACCTTGATCGAGCGCGGCCTGCGCATCGTCTCCGGCCGCACGGAAAGCCACGTCATGCTGGTGGACCTGCGCCCCAAGGGCCTGACAGGCAAGGAAGCCGAAGCCGTGCTGGGCCAGGCCCACATGACCTGCAACAAGAACGGCATCCCCAACGACCCGCAAAAGCCCATGGTCACCAGCGGCATCCGCCTGGGCAGCCCCGCCATGACCACGCGCGGCTTCAAGGAAGAGCAGGCCCGCCAGACCGGCCACCTGATCGCCGACGTGCTGGACAAGCCGCACGACGAGGCGAACATTGCCGCCGTGCGCCAGAAGGTGACCGCGCTGACCAGCGCCTTCCCGGTCTACGGCTGAATCGCCTCGTGAACGCTCAACGGCCCCATCCCTGGGCGTGCCGGCTCACTGCAGAGCCGCCCAGGGCTTGACGAGGTCACCTCATGCGCTGCCCCTACTGCAGCCACGAGGAGACCCAGGTCGCCGAGACCCGGGACTCCGACGAGGGCTTCACCCGTCGACGGCGCCGCTGCCTGAAGTGCGACCGCCGCTTCACCACCTACGAGCGCCCGGAGGTGGCCATGCCCACTGTGGTCAAGCGCGACGGCGGCCGCGTCGACTTCGACCCCGCCAAGCTGCGCTCCTCCATGATGCTGGCCCTGCGCAAGCGCCCGGTCAGCATCGAGCAGGTGGACGCGGCGCTGGAGCGCATCCAGGAGAAGCTCCTGTCTGGCACCCTGCGCGAAGTGCCCACCACGCGGCTTGGTGAGCTGGTGATGCGAGAGTTGAAGCGGATAGACAAAGTGGCTTACGTGCGCTTTGCCAGCGTCTACCGCAGCTTTGAGGATGTGGACGAGTTCAGGCAGTTGATACGGGATATTTGACCTGCAGCTGGGCAGCGCCCTGCATCACCTCAGGCTGTACCCCCCCTTGCAGGGGGCCCCTTCGAGCGATGCGCTCGAACCAGAGTGTCCGAAGAATGTGCCTCAACACATGCATCGGAGACTCACCATGAACAAGTCCTCGCCTTCAAGCCTCGAAGCCGCCTGCGGCTTGGACCACCCGACCCCTTCGCCGCTCCGCACCCAACGGGGCAGGCAAGCCACGCACCATGGACTGCAACGAGGAATCACACTTGTGGAGGTCTTGACAGTGATGTGCATCATCGCTGTCATGTCCACTGCCGCAATCCCAGCGTGGGAGCGACTGCTCGAAAGGCTGCGGGTTGCGGGAGAGTCCAGCGAGTTGGTGGCTGACTTGCTCTACATGAGGTCCCACGCGATCTTGCGCAACGCCGATGTCGGCATGACTCTCTTCAACAGTGCTGGAGGGAGCTGCTATGTCGTTCACACGGGACCGGCCAGTGCGTGCGAGTGCAACGGCTCTGAACAGGCCTCCTGCGACGTTACCCAAGACGCTCACCTGCTCAAGTCCAAGTACTGGCTCGCCGAGAGTGGACGCAGGTTGGAGTCCAATGCCTCAACGATCCGATTTGACCCCCGTACCGGTTTGGCGGCCCCCGGCGGCACGGTCCGCCTGGTCGACGGTGCCGGGCTGGATCTTCGACACGTTGTGAGCTTGCGTGGACGTGTGCGCACCTGCTGGGTAGGCAACCCGGTGGCAGGGCACCCTCGGTGCTGATCCTTACGTTGCGCGCACAGGCCAGGCAGCGAGCCCTGCTGCCTACCCCGTGTGGCGCTCCCAAACGACACTGGCGGTGAGCTATGGCTGCGGGAAAGTGCGTTCCCGGGACTGCAGTACTGGACAGCACCGCGCCCGCACGCTATGGTCCAATCGACACCCATCAGGGTTTGCCATGATCTCCACCGATGTATTCGCATAAACACTGCACTGCACCACGAGCGCCCCGGGCCGCGTTCATGTTGCTCCTCGTGGTGTTGCTCTCGTCGGAGTCTGCATGGGCGCTGTACAAGGTCGTGGGGCCGGACGGCCGAGTCACCTACACCGACCGGCCTCCCTCTGAAGGCACGGAGTCGGTCACCGAGCTGCGACTTCGAGTGCCACCGCCTGCGGCAGCGTCGAAGCCGGCCAGCGCCCCTGCCGAAAGGAATAAGCCAACCGAGTCACCTCCAACACCTCCAGTTGACCTCTTCACAGGTGCGGCCTGTGATCGGTGTGAAGAGGCTCGCACCTGGCTTGTGAAAAGAGGGCTTCCCTATCGAGAGTTTCGAGTCGACTCGGACGAAGATCGGCTAGCCTATCGGGACACGATGGGTGGGAAGTCGCTACCCGGCCTGCGCACATCCAAGGGAAGCACCCGAGGCTTTTCGATCAATCGGTGGCAAAGCCTGATCGACGATGCAGGCTACTCACCATCTCTGCAACTGCCGGACAGTTGGCGCCCGGCACCTGCCACGCCCTTGGCCGGCGCTCGAAACTCCAGGAACGCAAAACCGTGACGGCATTGCAGGCTAGACGAATTCAGTCCTTTGGTCCCCATGGGGGCTTCACACTGATCGAGCTGATGATCGTGGTGGCGATAGCCGCGATATTGGTCTCCATCGCGCTTCCGTCGTACCAAAGCTCGATTCGCAAGTCCAGACGCGCTGACGCCGTCAGCGCCTTGCAACAGATCCAGATCGAGCAGGAGAAGCTGCGGGCTAACTGCACCACCTACGCTGGAACATTGACAGGAACGATGGCCTGCGGCGTGTTGGGGTTTCCCAGTTCGACTTCGACAGACGGGTACTACAACCTTGCGTTGTCTGGCGCCAGCGGCACTGGCTTTACTGCAACAGCCACCGCCGTCGCCGGTAACTCGCAAGCCAGCGATACGGGCTGCACGTCTATGGTCCTGAGCGTCAACGGCCTGAGCCTCAACAAGACCCCGGCAGCCTGTTGGAGCAAGTGATGCCCGGACGTCGAGCGAGGAGCCTTTTGCGGGGTTTGACCTTGATCGAGTTGATGGTGGTCGTCACCATCGTCGCGCTACTCTTGATGGTTGCGGTGCCTTCCTTCACGAGTTTCATCGCGAGGGGAAGGGTATCCGGGGCAGCCGAAGCCACGTCGCAAGACTTGCAGCTCATGAAGTCCGAATCTCTGCGCAACAACGGTGACGTCACGCTGAGCATTTCGCCCGGTGCCACCTGGTGCTATGGCGCGGTGGTGGCCAGTACGGCTTGCACTTGCACCACCGCCAATTCATGCTCCTTGCGCACACTGTCCAGCACTGACTTTCCTGGGGTCAGCATGGCTCTGCAGACGGGCATGGGCACCAGTTCAACCTTCAGCGCTCTCAGGGGGCTGGGACAGGCGGTGGGAGTGGAGTATTCCAACGCCAACGCTGGCACCCTCAGAGTGAGGATGACAGCAAGCGGCCAAGTGTCGATCTGCCGTGTCTCCGGCTCCTTCAGCAATTACGCAGCATGCTAGATCGACGGTATCGCGAGCGCGGCCTCAGTTTGATCGAGCTGATGGTCTCCCTGACCATCGGAATGTTTCTGCTAGTTGGCCTGCTGGCCTATCTATCCCGGTCATTGGCCATGACCAGCAGCACCTATCAAAATTCCAGAATCAGCCAAGAGTTGAACGCGGTGATGGAACTCATGACGCGCGATATCCGGCGAGCCGGCTTCTCCAGTACGGCGCAAGATGCCACGACAGCCGCGTTAGCCGCGGCGAATGCCTTTACCCAGAGCGCCGTGGCCGGAGCGAACGACGGGGGCATCAACATAGCCACCGCCGGATGCATCCTCTACTCCTACGACATGCCCGGAACGGCCAATGGTGTGCGTGACAGCAGCGAATTGCTCGGATTCAAGGTGGCAAGCGGTGTGCTGTACACGGCTTCTGGCGGCTCGGGTTCGGGTTGCAGCGCCAGCGGTTGGCAACCCATCACCGACCCGAATGTCACAGAGATCACGGCCTTGACCTTTCAGTACCTCGACGCCAGCGACAACGTTTCCACCACACAGAAGCCCTTTGCAGGCGCTTCGGGCTCAGGCTGGTCACTGTGTACCCGCAACATCAGGATCACGCTGTCCGGCCGCCTGGTCAGCAACCCCGCGATCGCCATCCGCTCCTTCTCTCAGGACGTTCGGGTGCGCAACGACTGGTACAACGCTGCAGGTTCCTCATGTTGAGGTCCAGACTCGGATGCTCCTGCGGTCGGCGCGAAGCCCGCATGGGCCACAGCCAAGCTGGCATGGCGACGATGACTATTTCGTTGTTGATGCTGCTCGTGGTCAGCATTCTCATTTTTTATACCAACAAGGGTATCTGGTTGGAGCAGCGATCCGCCACCAACCAATACCGGGCTAAACAGGCGCAAGGCGCAGCCGAGGCGGGCCTGGAGTACGTGCTGTCCGTGCTGAACTCCACCAGCGGAACACCCAACCGCAGCACTCACCTGACGATAGCCAGCACTCCAGGCAAATACACGATTGCCTCCAGCACCATCACTGGCTCGCCTGCCGCCTCAATGGCGTACTCGGTGGTCATCTCACCAGTAGCGGGTGATTCGTCGCCCTATGACCGTTTTGTTCTCAACGCAACGGGGGGAAGCGATTGCGCCACAACCGGCACATTGAGTACCTGCAGCGGGCGCGCCGTGACCAGCCAGGTGGTCAAACTGACGCCCGTACTCTTGAGCCCGCCCGACGACGGCGCTTCCATATTCGGTAACTTTTCCATGGTTGGCAGCGGCTCCATCATCAACACCACAGGCATCGGGTATCCCTTGCGCACCCGCGATACGACCCCAACGGCCACCGGCTCATCCGCCATCACAGGCACTCTGACCGATGGCAACTGTGCGACGTCGCGGGCAGTGTGCGGCGCGTTCAGCACCATCACCACCACCGCGCAATTCTTCTCAAGCTTCTTCGGGTCCTCAACGACCGACATCGCCAGCATGACAACGCCCATCACGAGTGGTGCGTCGCTGGGTACAAGCACAACAGGCCTGGTATGGCACACAGGAACTCTCTCACTGAATTCCAGCGTGGGGTCAGCCGCCAACCCCGTGCTCCTGGTCGTTGATGGAGACCTCTCCATCAATGGAAATCGTGTGATCTACGGCTTTGTATATGTCACCGGCACCCTGACCATGAACGGGAACGTCAGCATCCAGGGCGCCGTGGCGACCGGTGGCAACTTCGACCTCAACGGGGGCGGCGGCACTCAAAACGTCAATATGGACCGAGATGTGGTGGCGCGCTTGAAGACGGCAGCCTCAAACTTCAACAAGGTACTTGGCACCTGGAAGGACTGGTAATGAGCCAGAAGACGATGTGCTCAGCAGGCCCACAGCCAAAACTGCCCGGGTATCGGGCCGGGGGCATGCCTCAGCAGGGGCTAGGCATTCTGGAAGTGCTGATCGTGCTGCTGGTGATCGCAGGTGGTTTGCTGGCGCTCAGCAAGATCCAGGGTGGACTCCTGAGCGGCAGCAGCGGTGCCAAGCAGCAGGCGGAGGCCGGCTTCATCGGTCAGAGAGTCCTGGAGGACCTGAGGGTGCGCGCGTGGTCTTCCGCCGATTTGAGTCCAGGCGTACACGCCTTGCCCAGCGTCTCGGGGCGCTCAGCAGCCTACTCGGTCAGTTACGAAGTCACAGATAACTCGGAGCCGAGTTACAAGACGGTGGTTGCCATGGTGACTTGGACGGACAGTCAAGGGGCTTCTCAGACGTCACGAATCACCACGCGATTACAGAAGTCGGGAGCGGACGGATCCGTCCGCGTTTTGCAGCCGCAGGGCGCTGTGGTCACCGGAAGCTCGAGCAACCAATCGAGCGAGGCGTCCAGCTCGAGCAGCAGTTCCACACCGGGCAAGTCATCCAAGGGTGGATAATAAACTTGCGGGAAGATGTGACGCACAGACAGAAAAGGCACCAAGATGTCCCCCGAGCGCAGCAAGAATTTTCAAGGTGTCCACTCTGCCAAGCTGAGGGAGTTTCACGGTATCAGCCTGATCGAGGTGCTGATCGCCCTCATCATCATCGCAGGTGGCCTGCTGGCCTTAAGCAAGCTCCAAGGCTCCTTGATTGGTGGCGGCGCCACCGCCAAGCAGCAGTCTGAGGCCGGGTTCATCGCACAACGGGTGATCGAGGATCTGCGAGCCAAGGGTTGGCTTCACGCCTCTTTGACCGCTGGCGACTACACCCTGAGCCCGCAGACCGGTCAGTCAGCCACCTACAGCGTTGCGTATACAGTCGCGAATGCGCCGTCTGGGGGCCCCGAATACAAAACGGTGGTCGTCACGGTGAAATGGAAGGACACCGCGGATCAGTGGCAATACTCTATAGTCACTGCTCGGTTCCAGAAGAGTGGGGCCGACGGCACCATCAGGGTCCTGGGCATTTCCTCTTCCAACTGTTCAAGCGGTTCAAGCGCTTCATCCACATCGAGTTCGTCCGGCGCCGCTACGACCGCTTGCTCCTCCACGTCATCTTCATCTACCTCGACATCTTCATCTTCATCTTCATCTTCATCTTCATCTTCTTCCTAGGCGGTAGCGGCTGCCAAAAAATAGCGGTGAAGCGCAGGCAGCGCGGTAGCGTGAGCAATCTGCCGTGACCGCCAGGGTCTTGATTGCAGCCGCGTTTTTCTTGTCGGGTGCGGCCGGGCTGATTGATCAAGTTTGTTGGCAGTACCTGCTGTCCATCGAAACTGGCGCTGATGCCGAGTCGCTGACCGTCATCGTCACAACGTTCATGCTCGGTCTTGGTGTGGGTGCGGTGGTGGGTGGACATCTGGTCGACCGCCTGCCGGGTCAGGCGATAGCCCTGTTCTGCATCTTTGAATGCGTCATTGGCTTCTTCGGACTCTTCAGCGTCGAGTGGATCCTGCATCTTGACCCTTGGTTGTCTACCCTCCCTGGCTATGGAGTGGCGCTGCTGAGTTTTTTTGCGCTCCTGTTGCCCACCGTCCTGATGGGAGCCACGCTGCCAATCCTCGTGACATGGCTGTCCAGACTGACAGGGCACGTCGGCAATTCCACTGGGTTCCTGTACTTTGCCAACACGGCAGGAGCAACACTGGGCGCAGGGGCCAGCGGATTGGTGATGCTGCACTGGTTTGACATCAGCCAATCCCTGGCCTTAGCGTCAACCCTCAATTTTTCTGCCGCAGCTGTGGGCTGGCTGGCCGCGCGCCGTCAGTAGGCAATGCGCGGTCTTGCTCTGATCATTTCCTTCGGCGCCGGGTTCCTGAGTCTGAGCCAGGAGATACTGTACGTCCGCCTTGTCTCGCTGATGCAGGAGGGTCGTCCACATGCCTTCTCGCTGGTATTGACGGCATTCCTTTTGGGTGTGACCTGCGGCGCGATCATGGGTCGTAGGCTTTGCAGTCGGTCAACCAACCTGCCGCGTACCCTGGCCGGAGCGCTGCTGATTGCCGCGCTGGCAGATGGCGTATTCCTCGTGCTGGCCTCCCAGCCTCCCGTTGCCTCCACAGGCTCCCCCAGCGGCCTAATGCTGCTGCTGACAATGGTGCTCATGGCTGCCGCACTCAAGGGTGTCGTCTTTCCGGTCGTGCATCACATGGGTTCGATGACGGGTGGCCCACGCCTGGGCCGCTCGATATCGCAGGTGTACGTGGCCAATGTGCTGGGGTGCACGCTGGGCCCGTTAGTCACGGGGTTTTTTCTGCTGGACCTGGTGAAGCTAGAGCGCGCGCTTGCCCTAACAGCCTGGGCAACCGCGCTGCTGGGCTGTATGGCTCTGGTCTGGGTGCGGCCAACGGCAAGGCCAAAGGGAAGGCTTGCCCTGGCCTGCGGTCTGGCGCTTTGCCTATTGAGCACTGTAGCAATATCACCCCCAGAGATCGTGGCGGCGATTGCCAGCCGCAACAAAGGCGGCGAAAAGGTGGTGCAGGTGGTACAGAACCGGCATGGCATTCTCCATGTGACTGCGGAAAGGGAGCCCGGCACCGGCGATGTCGTCTACGGAGGCAACAAGTACGACGGCCGGATGGCAGTGGACATGAAAGTCAACTCCAATGGGTTGGACCGAGCCTACCAAGTCGCAACCATTCACCCCCACCCCCGACGGGCACTGGTCATCGGTCTGGGCGGAGGCGCCTGGGCCACCGCTGTTGCGGGCATACCTGGCATCGTGCGCATAGACATCGTCGAGCTGAATCCCGGCTACCTGGAGATCGTGGGCAGATATCCCGCCGTGGCCCCCCTTCTCAAGGATGAGCGCGTCACCATTCACATTGGGGATGGCCGCCGCTGGCTGAAGCAAGAGGATCTGCCCCCGTATGACCTGGTGATCCAGAACACCACCTTTTACTGGAGAAAGAACTCGACCAGGTTGCTGTCGGTGGAGCACTTTCAGCTGGTGAAGAGCAAGCTCGCACCGGGCGGAATCCTGGCTGTCAATTCCACCGGAAGTTTCGAGGTCTACAAAACCGGCCTGCAGGTGTTTGAGCACGTGGGCCGCCATGGAAACTTCGCGTACATGAGCGATAAGCCCCTGACCAAGCGGGTGGATGCCGAGGGCGTCCTGCGAGCATGTTCCGTCTGGGGCAAGCCGGCCTTCGACGACCCACAGTTCCAGCCAGGCGCCGTGGGGCGGGAGCTTGCATCACGCCCCCTGGAGTCGGCCGAAGACTTCTTGAAGCGAAAGGAGCGCTTCGCCACCACGGAAGTTATTTCAGACCTCAACCTCCTGACGGAGTATCGTCGCGGCGCGGGCCCGCCATTTCAGTGGCTCCACTGGCTCCAACCGTAAGCGCAATCATGCTGGGCCCTAGCGGCGGTACATGCTGGGCATGGCGTTCGCGACACACGATTCAGCGATAGAAGCGGCTGAGGTCAGCGTCTAGCCGCTTGAGTCGCTCGCCGTGCAAAGCGGCGTCACCGCTCACATCACTGTCGTCAAGATTGCTCTGCCGCTCGACCTCCCAGGTAGGCTGACCGGCCAGATGCCTTTGGTGAGCCCTCAATTCCCGAGCAGGCACAGATCCGGTCCTGCGCAGCCACCACTTCTGTCCGTTAGCCATCAGAGCGAGCGTAGGCGATCGAGGAAACCCCTGGGCTGCAGCAATCACTTGCCGGTCAGGGTCTGCTGCGCCGAAGAGAGGCACCCCATCGCTGAAGGTTTGGCTGGACACGGAGGGCGTCATGCCGTTGTACTGCAGCAACGTCGGCATGACATCGGTGTGGCTTGACAGCGCCACAGCAGGCGGTGCCAAGCCAGGCAGGCACATCAGCAACGGAACCTGGATTCTCGCCTTCACAAAGTGTGGCGCCGAGTGACCAAGCCGCCCGTGGTCCCAGAACTCTTCGCCATGATCGCCCGTAAACACGACGGCCAGCTTTCCGGCGTCAATGTCCTGTCGGAAGATGGTGCGCACACGCGCAAAGACATCGTCCACGTACATGACACTATTGCGATACCTGTTGAAGATGGCATCGCGCGATCCTTCGAGTTCTTTGGACGGCAAGAAGTGGTTGTAGCCCACCGGCATTGAGGGCATGTGGCGCTCGAACTCTGGCGGGTAGTAATAGTTGTGATGGGTTGAGGTCAGGAACAGGAAGAGAAAAAACGGCTTGGCCGGATCGCGCTCCCTCTGGAACTTACTTGTCCACTCCACCAGCGCCTCCTCATTGCCTGGGGGGTCGATATGGGAGAACTCCGCATAGGGGCGAAACTGCTCGGCCATGAAGCGTGCCCCGCCCCAATCACGGAACCTTGAAGACACCGCACCGGCGACGGTGTAGCCGTTGTGCTTGAACACCTCCAGCGGCCAGGATGGGGTTGCCGAATGGCGGAAGGACTCGTAGTAGGGCGAGTTCAGTCCGTAAAGCAGGCTGAAGATGCCGTACTGCGTAGTGTGAGAGCCCGAGTAGTGACGGGTCGGACGAAAGCAGTGGGGGTGACGCACGGCGAACGCATGCGTATGCGGGCTCAAGGCCGGCGTGAGCACATCGTCGCGAAAAGAATCAGCCACCACAATGAGCACACTTCGCGGTCGGTCCAGTCGGGGCCAGGCGAGCCCTTTTTGAGGGTAGGCGAGGACCGGTGGTGGCTGATCGGATGGCTTGTTTGATGACCATGCATGCCACGGGGAGAGGTTCAGGGTTGCCCTGTCGGGTCTGACCTGATGAACGGCAAGCGCGCCCGTTGCAAACGCCAGAACAAGAGTGACCGCCAGGCGGTCCAACCACCGTCTGCGGGTCTGCAGACAGCCGTTATGCAGCCGGTGCAATCCAAAGGCCAGTGCCAGCTGAATCGCCACAACAACCAATACGCTAATGGCCAACCACATGACCAGGGATGCGCTCGGACTCAACTCGGCCCACAGGCCCGACTGACCCAGTAAGTCCACCACCGCAGGGCTCACAAGATGAAGGCCGAGCAGCAAATACAGCGCTGCATCGAGCACCAAGAAGAGGTTCAACAGTGTGGTGAGCAACAGCGCCAGAGTGACAACCGTCAGATGCCTGCGGCCAGCCGGCATCCAACGCGCGACCGCAGCGCGCAATACGCACAGCACCAGCAGCACGACACCGTCGGCCATGATGGCCCAGGACACAAGGTAGCCAAGGCCCACGCCTTGGCGAGTGACGCCAGTGCCCGCCACAAAGTCCTGCGCCAGCACGCCGTAGACCATGATCTGGGCGACAGCAGTCGCCACCAGAAAGGTCAGCAACGGAAAGCCTTTGCGCTGATGGGAGATCATTTAGGACCGGCCTTGAAGGCGCATCACGTCAGGACACCGAAGAGGTGTTCTGAAGTCAAAAGATATACCCAATTAGCGAACGGACGCCATCAAACATCTCTGCGAGTTGCTCAACGAAGACAAACAGTGCAGCGTAAAACGTCTTGTGATACCTCATCCCTAATTGATGGCACGTGCGAATGCACCGGAATAAGTGCTCCTGCTTCAACACCAGCCAGCTTGCCCCCGCCCCCAAGCCTGCACCCACCAGCAGATCTGAAGGAAAGTGGAGCGACAGGTAGAGGCGGGGCAAGCAGACAACAACGGCCGCGTGAACGAGAGCAAAAACCCCCATCCGCCTGTTGATCAAGGCCAGCCCGCTGGCAAGGGCAAATGACAACGTTGCGTGATCGCTGGGAAACGAACTCCACCCCCGCAAGAAGTTCGATCCGAATCCCTTGACCAACTTGAGCGAGAGTTCCGGCATGTGGATCGGTCGGTCATGAAAGGGAAGAAGCACGGCCAGCCCGCGGGCGATGGCCAAGGCTGCGATGCTCGCCACCAGCACCGCCAGTATCTGAACTCGAACCGTCTGCCGATCGGCAGCGCTGGAAGCGACCCATAGCACCACAAAAGGAACTATCAGGGGCAACATCTTGATGAAACTGGAGAAGGACAGAAACCGAACAAAGCTGTCGAAGGAAGGCGAGACCCCCACGAACCGATTGACATGCAGCAACAGGAGCTGGTCAAGTTCAGCAACACCCACCTTCGATTTCCCTCTAGATTCGATTACTCATATTCCAAGTGTACCGGGCGGACACGGAAAAGTTCCACACAGCACTGACCAAGATGCCCACAGCAGCTGCCAGAGGCCAACCCGTTTGATGGTCAAACAGGTAACTGGCGATGCCCACGTTACAGGCAGCTCCAAGCCCGCACACCAGGGTAAACGAACCAAGCCCGCGCAGCCAACTCCAGCCCCGCAGAGAGTGCCCCGCATAGGTCCAGCGATTGTTGAGCGAGTAGTTGAAAGTTATCGTGCCCAGAGTCGCAAGCGTCTGTGACGGCAGGAACGCCAGGTCCAACCCCTCCATGAATGTCAGCAAGAGTAGATAGTGGACCCCGACGCCGAGCAAGCCCACGCTTGAATAGGCGAGAAACCGCACAGGAATGAATCGTCCCAGGCGCTGGTCCAGCAGCATCAGAAGAAACTGCCAGGCAACTTCAGACGACATCTTGCTGGCACCAGCAACCCTAGCTGAAAAGTTGTACGGGAGCTCTAAAATTTTTAGCTCCAGAGGTGCAACGTGAACAAAGTCCAAGAGCACCTTGAACCCCAAACCGGACAGCCTGCGGACATGTGCTTCGAACACAACCCGTGGCATGGCGAAAAAGCCACTCATAGGATCAGACAAGCGCTCCAGGACTCGGCGCCCGGTCATCATCGTGGCCAATCTGCTTAGCCAGTGGCGGCCGGCAGTCCACCCGGGCACACCCGTTCCTTCCAGGTACCGACTGCCAACGACCAGATCCGCATCGCCCGCAGACAAGGCCTGCAACATCCTGGGCAACAGCGTCACGTCGTGCTGCATGTCGGCGTCCATCACGGCCACGTAGGTCGCATTGGAAGCGGAGATTCCCTCGATGACGGCCGTTGCCAAGCCGCGGCGCCCCAGCCTTCGGATGCAACGAATGCGCGCATCGAGCGAGCCCATCAGACGTGCCGTCTCCCAAGTGCCGTCCGGAGAGTCATCATCGACGACGATGATCTCCCACCTCCAACCCTCCAGAGCCTTTTCAATTTGACAACAGACGGCACTCAGGTTGTCTCGCTCGTTGAAGGTCGGCAACACAACAGACACCGACATCCCGGAAGGACCTGGTGGGGAACCAGAAGATCCTAGACTGATCAGCAGCAACGATGTTGTCTCCATCAAACCCCACTCCATCCGATCATGTCTGAGCGACTGCAGCAACTGATCTGCTATGCCCTGGTCGCTGTGGTTTCAACGGTCCTCTTCATCATGGACCGTGACCGACCTGACCGTCCGTACTGGGACGAAAACTACTATGTCACGTCCGCACAACGGTACTTGGATGGCACTGCACAGTTTGCCTCACACCCTCCACTGGGGTTGATGCTAATCGCAGCTGGTGAAAAATTCACTGGCACCAACGCGGGCCTGGACAGCACCTCACTGACTGCAAGACTGCAGGTCAGGGGAGAAGACTTGCCACTGGGCTTCTCTTTCAGCGGCTTGAGGCTGATGCCCGCGATCTTCGCTGCAGCTTCCGCGATGCTGTTTCTCGGCCTCATGATGTCACTCACTCAACACCCCTTCATCGCCCTGGCACTGAGCGCCCTATACCTGTACGAGAACGCTTTCATGGCGCACTTGTCCGCGGCGCACCTTGACGCGTTCCAGATCTTCTTCCTGCTGACGGCCATTTGGTGCATCCTGTCCAGCGTACGCAGGAACCGACTGCAGGACCCTTTGCTCGACTTCGCCTTTGGTCTCAGCTTGGGCCTTGCCGTGATGGTCAAGGCCAACGCCGTGGTGTTTGCTGTGATGGGCTTGTGGCTGGTTGGCAGACGTTGGCGTCGTGCCCGGATTGAAGGGCGTCAGCGGTGCCTGGAGCGCGCCGGCACCAGTTTGGTGCTCATGCTGTCCGGTGTCATGATCGCCTCGGCCGGCGTCTTGGCGCTTCATGCGGCCAATTCCTGGAAGTTTCCCGACTTGAAATCGGATGCCGGCAAGAGGCATGCTGCCTACTTTTCCGCCGCGCACGCTGATTACCTGCGGCATAGCAGCGGGCTGAATCCCCGAGTTCTGTTCCACATTGGGAACGACTACCTCCGGTTCATGGCCTCCGACCTCGCAGGAGTGCCCAAGGGCAAGAAGGAAGATTCCGCAGTTCTGCTTTGGCCTCTGCATGACAAACCTTTGAGCTATCGATGGGACTCCAACGGCGCTGAGACCAGGTACGTGCAGCTTGCTGGCAACTTGGTGAATTGGTCAGCGGGTCTCCTGGCGCTGCTAGCCGGTGCGGCGCGTGTGGTTATCAGACGCTTTTCCCGACGGCATGGACTGCGCTGCGAGCAGGATGCTGCGCTTCTGGAAGTTATGTTGTTGACCTATGTGGTCTACATGGTCGTACACGCCTGGCTAGGAACGCAGCGGATCATGTACCTTTACCATTACTTTCCAGCGCTTTTGCTTACCTACCTCATGGTGCCACTGGCCTTCGGAGCCCCCGTGAAGGCGTGGGGCCATTCTTTAGTTCTTGGACACGTAGCGGCACTGGGGTTCGCAGCGTCATCCGTGGCAATGTCGGCTTTCATCTGGCCGATCAACAGACATGAGGCACTGAGCCATGAGGACTGCCACAAGCGCAACTTGACCATCGAGTTAGTGAAGTGCAGACGATAAGGACACGACTCGCACCCGCACAGGAGACCGAGTCCCCATGATTGACATGCTGAGGCAGACCGCATTGACTCCAGGGGAACAGCACACATTCAGTCAGTTCCCTGAGCGCATGGCTGCGGTTGTGGCGTGTGTTGGCGTTGGGTCAACAGAGCCAAACCCCAGAGTGGCCTGCGTCATTTCCAGCCTAGATACTGAACAACGGATCTTTGCTGGCCACACCCAACCGCCCGGCGGCCCACACGCAGAAATCATGGCCCTGCGCGCCGCTGAAGCCGCTGGCGCGGACGTGCGCGGCGCCACGGCCTGGGTCACGCTGGAGCCTTGCGCTCACCACGGGCGCACCCCGCCCTGCTGCGATGCGTTGATCCGCGCCGGCGTGGCCCGGGTGGTGGTGGCGCTGGTGGACCCGAACCCGCTGGTGGCCGGCCAGGGCATTGCGCGCATGCGCGCTGCCGGCATCGAGGTGCAGGTGGCTGGCGCCTTCTCAGGTGAGTTTGCGGCCCGTTTTGCGGCCGAGCATCCTGAGGACCCACAAGGCCTGGCCTGGGCGAGCGAGGCCTTCGAGCTCAATATCGGCTTCTTTTCGCGCATGGTGCGGGGCCGCCCCTGGGTGCGGATGAAGATCGCGGCCTCGCTGGATGGGCAGACGGCGCTGGCCAACGGGGCCAGCCAGTGGATCACCTCGGAAGCCGCACGCACCGACGGCCACGCCTGGCGCCGGCGCGCAGGCGCGGTGCTGACCGGCATCGGCACCGTACGCGATGACGACCCGCGGCTGGACGTGCGGCTGGTGGAGACGCAGCGCCAGCCCATGCGCGTGGTGGTGGACTCGCGGCTGGAGATCGACCCCGCGGCGCGCATCCTGCAGCCGCCGGGGCAGGTGCTGGTGTGCTGCGCTGGCGACCACGCGGGCTCCGAGAAGGCGCGATCACTGACACGCTGGGTTGAGGCCGTCCCTCTCTACGCGGCGCCTAGGCCATCCACGAGCCCCAAGAACCCAACGCCCCGCCTGGAAGTCGCCGGCCCCTGGGAAGGCGTGGAAGTGCTGGGTCTGCCCACCGACGAGCGCGGCAAGACCGACCTGCACGCCCTGATGGCGGAACTGGCCCGCCGCCAGGTGAACGAACTGCACGTCGAGGCCGGCCACCAGCTCAACGGCTCGCTGCTGAAGGCCGGGCTGGTGGATGAGCTCCTGGTCTACCTGGCCCCCAAGATGCTGGGCGCCGGGCGGGGCATGGCCGCCTTTGGGCCACTGGAGCGGCTGGCGGACGGTCTGGAGCTGGAGTTCGTCGAGTGCACCCCCGTCGGCCCCGACCTGCGCATCCGCGCGCGGCCGCCGGGGCGGGCGGGGTTCTACAGCAGCATCGACACCCTCAACCCGCCAGGTGCAACTGCAGCCTGACGGCACGCTCCACTGAAGGCATTCCCTGACCGCTGGTCTCACTCGAGCGTCCGCTCGGAAACCCCAATCATGGCCTCGCTCCACTCCAATGCTTCAGCTTCCCGTTGTTTGTCCATAGCCATGGCTTGATAGCCCTCACACACATCGGCCGTATGGGCCGGCGGAAGGCTGAGAGCCTGCAACGGGTCGACGTAGCGCTGTTCGTCAGCGATTGGGAGCTTTCGGCTTGACATGACGGATCGGTTCTGATGACTTGGCGATTGTGTGCTCCACTCGTCTTGGACCCGAGATGCTCCCAGATAGCGGCGCGCACTGGGAATGGGCTGAGCGCAACATACAGACCAGCTCGTCCTGTTCACCAAGGCACCAGTGCCTGATACTTACCTCAACGTCCATTCGCATTCACCTGCACACCACCATGGGACAGCCCGCCCTCAAGCCCCGCATGACTGCCGAGGATTACCTCGAGTGGGAGGCCGCCCAGACCGAGCGGCACGATTTCGTGGATGGCGAGGTGTACGCCATGGCGGGGGCCGACGAGCGGCATGTGACGGCCGCCATGAACATGGCTTTCGCCCTGCGCCAGCACCTGGCCGGCACCCCCTGCCGCACCTTCATGGCCGACATGAAGGTGCGTCCAGCGGGCAAGAGCAACTTCTTCTACCCGGATGTGATCGTCACCTGCTCCGACACGGATCGCAAGAACCCGTTGATCAAGCAGGAGCCGGTGCTGATCGTGGAGGTGCTGTCGCCTAGCACCGCGGCCTACGACCGGGGCGACAAGTTCTCGCACTACAGGCGCATCGCGCAACTCAAGGAAGTGGTGTTCATCGAGCTCGATTCCCGGCGCATCGACGTGTTCAGGCGCGGCGCTGACGGCCTGTTCGTGCTGCACCCCTTCGAGCGCGGCGAGGACGTGCGGCTGGACAGCGTGGACCTGACTCTGACCGAGGAGCAGATCTTCGCGGAGGTGGGCGAGCCCATGGTGGGGCCGCCCCTGCCCAGCCCCGAGACCTGAACCGCCAGGCGAGGCGGCGAGACCCGCCTCCTACAATCCGCAGATGCCCATTTCTCCCATCCCCGAGCTGGTGGCCGAGCTGGCCGCCGGCCGCATGGTCGTGCTGGTGGACGAGGAAGACCGCGAGAACGAAGGTGACATCGTCATCGCGGCCGACCACGTCACACCCGAGGCCATCAACTTCATGGCGCGCTTTGCGCGCGGCCTGATCTGCCTGACCCTCACCCGCGAGCGCTGCGAGCGCCTGCAACTGCTGCCCATGGCCAGCCGCAACGGCACCAAGCACGGCACGGCCTTCACGGTGTCCATCGAGGCCGCCACGGGCGTGACCACCGGCATCTCGGCCGCCGACCGCGCGCGCACCGTGCAGGTGGCCGTGGCGCGCGACGCCAAGCCCAGCGATCTGGTGCAGCCCGGCCACATCTTCCCGCTGCAGGCGCAAGACGGTGGCGTGCTCATGCGCGCCGGCCACACGGAAGCCGGCTGCGACCTGGCCGGCATGGCCGGGTTGACACCCGCGTCCGTGATCTGCGAGATCATGAAGGACGACGGCACGATGGCGCGCCTGCCGGACCTGGAGGTCTTTGCGCAGCAGCACGGGCTGAAGATCGGTACCATCGCCGACCTGATCAGCTTCCGCAGCCACAACGAATCGCTGGTGCAGCGCGTGGGCGCACGCCCCATGACCACGGCCCAGGGCGAGTTCACCTGCACCACGTTCCGCGATCGCAGCGGCGGCGTGCACCTGGCGCTCAGCCACGGCCAATGGGAGCCGACCGCCGAAGTGCTGGTGCGCGTGCACGAGCCCTTCACCGCGCTGGACCTGCTCAATGCTTCAGAGAGCCACCACTCCTGGCCCCTGCCCCAGGCCTTGGCCGCGCTCAAAGCCGCGCCTGCCGGCGTGGCCGTGCTGCTGAATTGCACCCAGGAGCCCGACGCGCTGCTGGAGCAGTTGGTGCCCCGCAGCACCTCCACCCAGCCCCACCGCGCGCAGATGGACCTGCGCACCTACGGCGTGGGGGCGCAGATCCTGCGCGAGCTGGGGGTGGCGCGCATGAAGCTGCTGGGCAGCCCACGGCGCATGCCCAGCATGACCGGCTACGGCTTGGAAGTCACCGGCTTCCAGCCGGTGGCACGCTGAAGCACTTCTTACACCCGCACCGCAGGACACGCACCCCATGAAAGACGCCAACAAGGGCCAGGCCGCCTCACTGCGCGGCGAAGGCCTGTCTATCGGGATCGTGCGTGCCCGCTTCAATGACGACCTCACCGCCGCGTTGGCCCAGGCCTGCATTGCCGAATTGCTGACGCTGGGCGTGGACGAGGGCGACATCCGCCACGTCACCGTGCCGGGCGCCCTGGAGGTGCCCGTGGCCTTGAAGGCGCTGGCTGAGACCGAGGACCATGACGCCCTGGTGGCTCTGGGCTGCATCATCCGCGGCGAGACCTACCACTTCGAGCTGGTGGCCAACGAAAGCGGCGCCGGCGTCACCCGCGTGGCCCTGGACAGCGGCTTGCCCATTGCCAACGCCATCCTCACGGTGGAAGACGAGACCCAGGCCTGGGCCCGCGCCGAGGAGAAGGGCCGTGACGCCGCCCGCGTGGCCGTGGAAATGGCCAACCTGCTGGAAGACATCGGCTGAACTGCCCACCAGCGGCTGCCCGTGCGCGGCAGCCGCAAGAAAAGAATCCCCCCTCCATGAGCTCTCTCCCCTCCACGCCACCTCCGGGCGCTCCCCCTCACGACGGCACAGCCACCGCGCCTGCGAAGGCAGCCAAACCCACGGGAAAGAAGCCCGGGGGCCGTCGACCGCAAGGCAAGTCCCCCCGCCGTCGCTCGCGCGAGTTTGCGCTGCAGGGCCTGTACGAGTGGTTGCTCTCAGGCAGCGAGGCCGGTGTCATTGACGCCCACATGCGCGAGCAGGAAGGCTTTGACAAGTGCGACAGCGCGCACTTCGATGCCCTGCTGCACGGCTGCATCCGCGACGCTGCCGCGCTGGACGCCGCCTTGGCCCGGCATGTGGACCGCCGCACCAGCGCGTTGTCGCCCGTGGAACACGGGGTGCTGCTGATTGGGGCGTGGGAACTCTCCAACTGCCTGGAGATCCCCTACAAGGTGGCCATCAACGAGGCTGTTGAGCTGGCCAAG
>CAISJH010000008.1 GCA_903885585.1 uncultured beta proteobacterium | reverse complement strand
TCTCGCTGATGGTGCATATCTACACCATCGGCTACATGCAGGAAGACCCGGGCTACAACCGCTTCTTCAGCTATATCTCGCTGTTCACCTTCGCGATGCTGATGCTCGTCATGAGCAACAACTTCCTGCAGCTGTTCTTCGGCTGGGAGGCGGTGGGTCTGGTGTCGTATCTGCTGATTGGCTTTTGGTACAACAAGCCGACGGCCATCTTCGCCAACATGAAGGCCTTCCTGGTGAACCGGGTCGGCGACTTCGGCTTCATCCTGGCCATCGGCCTGATCGTGGCCTACGCCGGCACCCTGAACTACGCAGAGACCTTCGCCAAGACGGGCGAGTTGGCCAAGCTGGGCTTTCCGGGCACCGATTGGATGTTGGTGACGGTGATCTGCATCTGCCTGTTCATCGGTGCCATGGGCAAGAGCGCGCAGTTCCCGCTGCATGTGTGGTTGCCTGACTCCATGGAAGGTCCCACCCCGATCTCGGCCCTGATCCATGCCGCCACGATGGTGACCGCCGGCATCTTCATGGTCGCCCGCATGTCGCCGCTGTTCGAGCTGAGCGACACGGCGCTGAACTTCGTGATGGTGATCGGTGCCATCACGGCGCTGTTCATGGGGTTCCTGGGCATCATCCAGAACGACATCAAGCGCGTGGTGGCCTACTCCACGCTCAGCCAGCTGGGCTACATGACGGTGGCCCTTGGCGCCTCCGCCTATTCGGTGGCGGTGTTCCACCTGATGACGCACGCCTTCTTCAAGGCCCTGCTGTTCCTCGGTGCGGGCTCGGTGATCATGGGCATGCACCACGATCAGGACATCCGCAACATGGGCGGGTTACGCAAATACATGCCGCTGACATGGCTCACCTCCCTGTTGGGCTCCCTGGCGCTGATCGGCACACCGCTGTTCTCAGGCTTCTATTCCAAGGACAGCATCATTCTGGCCGTGGAGGCCAGCCGTCTGCCGGGCGCCGGATTTGCCGCCTTCGCGGTGGTGGCGGGCGTGTTCGTCACGGCCTTCTACTCGTTTCGCATGTACTTCCTGGTCTTCCATGGCCAGGAGCGCTTTCACCACAAGCCCTTCCCGCCGGCGGACGACCATGGACACCATGGTGACCACCATGAGCCGCATGAGAGCCCTTGGGTGGTGACTGCCCCGTTGGTGCTGCTGGCTATTCCGTCGGTGGTGATCGGCTTCTGGACGATCCAGCCGCTGCTGTTCGGTGGTTTCTTCAAGGATGCGATCTTTGTGGATGGCGCACGTCACGGCGCCATGGCTGCGCTGCAGTCGCAGTTCCACGGGGCCACGGCGATGGCCCTGCATGGCCTGCAGACGCTGCCGTTCTGGCTGGCGGTAGCCGGTGTCGTGGTGGCTTGGTGGTTCTACCTGAAGCAACCCAGCATTCCGGCGGCCATTGGTCGAGCGCTGGCGCCCGTGGTGCGCATCCTGGAAAACAAGTACTACCTGGATTGGTTCAACGAGCACGTTCTGGCGGCGGGTGCCCGCGCGTTGGGCAGAGGACTGTGGAAGGGCGGCGACGTCGCGCTGATCGATGGCGTGTTGGTCAATGGTTCTGCAAGGGCCGTAGGCGGCCTGGCCGGCATGGTCAGGCTGGTGCAGACCGGCCTGCTCTACTGGTACGCACTGGCCATGGTGCTCGGGGTGTTCGGATTCCTCACCTGGAAGCTCTGGCCGCACCTGACGGCCATGCTGGCGCGCTGATGCGCGTGTCGGCACACCATAAAACGCAAGAGGCGGAGAGAGTTCAATGGGTCTTTTGAGCGTGGCCATCTGGCTGCCGGTGGCGGTGGGTGCACTGCTGCTTGCCGCGGGCCGTGACGAGCACGCGAAGGTCGTGCGGTGGGTGGCCCTGGTGGGTGCCTTGGCGGCCTTCCTGGTCACCATTCCCTTGGCCACAGGCTTTGACGTGACGACGTCCGGCATGCAGTTCGTCGAGAGACTGCCCTGGATCGACCGCTTCAATGTGCATTACCACCTCGGGGTGGATGGCATCTCGGTCTGGTTCGTCCTGCTCACGGCCTTCATCACCATCATCGTGGTCATCGCCGGCTGGGAGGTCATCACCGAGCGTGTCAACCAGTACATGGGCGCGTTCCTGATCCTCTCCGGTCTGATGGTGGGCGTGTTCTCGGCGCTCGACGGCCTGTTGTTCTACGTGTTCTTTGAGGCCACGCTGATCCCGATGTACATCATCATCGGTGTGTGGGGGGGGCCACGCCGGGTTTACGCGGCTTTCAAGTTCTTCCTCTACACGCTCCTGGGCTCGCTGCTGATGCTGGTGGCGCTGGTCTACCTGTACTTCAAGTCCGGTGGCAGTTTCGACATCCAGGCCTGGCACAAGCTGCCTCTGCCGCTGGATGCCCAAACACTCCTCTTCTTCGCCTTCTTCGCGGCCTTTTCGGTGAAGGTGCCGATGTGGCCGGTGCACACCTGGCTGCCCGATGCCCACGTGGAAGCGCCCACGGGGGGCTCGGTGGTGCTGGCGGCCATCATGCTGAAGCTGGGTGCCTACGGCTTCCTGCGCTTTTCCATGCCTATCGCCCCGGACGCCAGCCGCGAGTGGGCCTGGTTCATGATCGCCTTGTCGCTGATTGCGGTGGTCTACATCGGCCTGGTGGCCTTGGTCCAGCAGGACATGAAGAAGCTGGTGGCGTACTCGTCCATCGCCCACATGGGTTTCGTGACCCTGGGCTTCTTCATCTTCAATGAACTGGGCGTGAGCGGCGGCCTGGTGCAGATGATCAGCCATGGATTCGTCTCAGGCGCCATGTTCCTGTGCATCGGCGTGCTGTACGACCGCGTGCACTCGCGGGAGATTGCGGCCTACGGCGGTGTGGCCAACACCATGCCCAAGTTCGCCGCCTTCGCCGTGCTGTTCTCCATGGCCAACTGCGGCCTGCCTGGTACCGCAGGTTTCGTGGGTGAGTGGAT
>CAISJH010000007.1 GCA_903885585.1 uncultured beta proteobacterium | reverse complement strand
TGCCGGCCGAGAACCTGATTGGCGAGGAAAACAAGGGCTGGACCTACGCCAAGCACCTGCTCAGCCACGAGCGCACCAACATCGCCGACGTCAACCGCGCCAAGCGTGAGCTGGAACGTTTGAAGCGCATCGCCAAGGCCGAGGGCGTGTGGGAGGACATCCGTTTTCGCGACCAGATCGCCCTGCTGGAGGTGGACATCGTGGCGCTGGAGATGATGGTGCTGCGCGTGCTGTCCGCGGAGAAGAGCGGCAAGCAGAGCCTGGACGTGGCCGGGCTGCTGAAAATCCGTGGCAGCGAGATCCAGCAGCGCTACACCGAGCTGATGATGCTGGCCGCCGGGCCGACCAGCATGCCGCTGGTGCGTGAGGCCATGGAGGCCGGCTGGCAGGGCGACCAGGCGCTGACCTCCCTGTGGCCCGGCACCGTGCCACAGGCCGCGCCGCTGGCCGGCACCTATTTCAACTACCGCAAGACCTCCATCTACGGCGGGTCCAACGAGGTGCAACGCAACATCGTCGCGCAGACGGTGCTCGGTTGAGCCCACAGACAGGAGACACAGATGGACTTCGAGTTTTCAGACGATCAGGTCTCGCTGCGCGATGCGGTGGCCCGCTGGGTGGACAAGGGCTTCGGCTTCGAGCGCCGGCACGCGCTGGCCAAGGCGGGCGGCGCCTCCCGCGAGGTGCTGAACGAACTGGCCGAACTGGGCCTGATGGGCCTGGCCGTGCCCGAGGCCCACGGTGGCCTGGGTTTCGGGCCTGTGGAGGCCATGGTGGTGATGGAGGAACTGGGCCGCGGCCTGGTGCACGCGCCCTATGCCGCAGCCGCCCTGGTGGCGCCCCACCTGCTGGCCGCAGCCCCTGAGGCCGTGCAGGCGCAGTGGCTGCCCCGCATGGCCACAGGCGAGGCGCTGGTGGTGCTGGCCCACCAGGAGCGCGCTGCGCGCTACCGCCTGCAGCACGTCACCACGCGGGCCACGGCCACGGGCTGCGGCCACGTGCTCAGCGGCGCCAAGAGCGTGGTGCCGGCAGGTGATGAGGCCGATGCCTTCATCGTGCCGGCACGGTTGTCAGGCGCTGACGATGACGCCTCAGGGATCGGCCTCTTCCTGGTGGAGCGCAGCGGCGCAGGCGTGAGCGTACGCGGGTATCCCACGCAGGATGGCGGTCGTGCCGCAGAGCTGACGCTGGCAGCGGCGCCGGCCACGCTGATCTGTGCCGAAGGTTTTGACGCGCTGACCTTGGCCGTGGATGTGGGCATCGCCGCCGCCTGCGCCGAAGGCACCGGCCTGATGGAGCGGCTGCTGGCCATCACCGTGGACTACATGAACACGCGCAAGCAGTTCGGCGTGCCGATCGCCAGCTTCCAGGCGCTGCGCCACCGCGTGGCCGACGTGAAGATGCAGCTGGAACTCGGCCGCTCCATGAGCTACTTCGCCAGCATGAAGCTGGGCGAGCCCGCAGCCGCGCGCCGCCGAGCGATCTCACAAGCCAAGGTGCAACTCGGCCGCAGCATGCGTCACTTGGGGCAGGAGTGCATTCAGCTGCACGGCGGTATCGGTGTCACCGATGAGTACGTCGCCAGCCACTATTTCAAGCGCCTGACCATGCTGGAGATGACCTGGGGCGACACCCTGCACCATCTGGGCGAGGTGAGCAGCCGCATGCAGGACACGGCGGGCGTCTTCGCCTGATCCTCTTGACCGCAACCCTGTCCCCAGCCGGCGCGCTGACCGATGTGGCCGGCCTGAAGGTCGGTCACTTCACCGACCCGCGCCGCCCCACCGGTTGCACCGTCGTGCTGTGCGAAGGCGGTGCGGTGTGCGGAGTGGACGTGCGCGGCGGTGCGCCCGGCACACGGGAGACCGATCTGCTCAAGTCAGAGAACACGGTGGACCATGTCCACGCCGTGTTGCTCACGGGTGGCAGCGCCTTCGGCCTGGACGCCGCCACGGGCGTGATGCAGTGGCTGGAGGCGCAGGGCCTGGGCCTCCAAGTGGGCCCGGCCTTGGTGCCCATCGTGCCTTCAGCCGTGCTGTTTGACCTGTGGGTGGGCGACCAGCGCATCCGCCCCGATGCTGCCGCCGGCCGCGCCGCCTGCGAGGCGGCTCAAGCAGGCGCCGTGGCCGAAGGCAATGTGGGCGCTGGTACGGGTGCTGCCGTGGGCAAGCTCTTCGGCATCGCCCGTGCCATGAAGGGCGGCATCGGCACCGCCTCGGCCCGGCTGGGCGGGGTGACGGTGGCCGCGCTGGTGGCGGTGAACGCCGTGGGCGACGTGCTGGGCGAGGATGGACAGGTGCTGGCGGGCGCACGCACCGCCGACGGCCTGAAGCTGGCCCACACCACGCAGGCACTGATGCACGGCGAGGGGCCGCAACGCCTGATGCCTGGCGCTTCCACGACCATCGGTGTGGTGGCCACCGACGCCACGCTGACCAAGGCGCAGGCCAACAAGCTGGCCTCGCTGGCGCACCACGGCCTGTCACGGGCCATCGACCCCGTCACCACGCACGATGGCGACACGCTGTTTGCGCTGGCCACGGGCCGCGCCGGCCCGGTGGGTGAATTGAGCGGGCTGGGGGCTGTGGCGGCCGAACTCACGGCCAGGGCCATCCGCCGTGCCGTGATGGCGGCTGAGGGCTTGCCTGCGTTCGGTCTGCCCACGGTGCGGGACTTGGCACGGGCCTGACACCCATGCGCCTGTCCGCCATCCTCTTCAGCCAGGGCTTCGGCACCCGCCGTGAATGCGTGGGCCGGGTGCTGGACGGTCAGGTAGCCATTGCCGGGCGCGTCTGCGACGACCCCGACGAGGATTTCGCCACCGACGGCTTGATGTTCAGCGTCGACGGCCGCGAGTGGCCCTTCCACGAGAAGGCCCTGGTGGTGCTGCACAAGCCGGCGCACTACGAGTGCTCGATGAAGCCGCGCCATCACCCCAGCGTGATGAGCCTGCTGCCCGCACCGCTGCGCACGCGCGGCCTGCAACCCGTGGGCCGACTGGACGAGGACACCACCGGGCTGCTGCTGCTGACCGACGACGGTGCCCTCATCCACCGCTTGACCTCACCCAAGAAGCACATGCCCAAGGTCTACGAGGTGACGACGCGTCACCCCGTGGACGAGCGTCAACTGACCGCGCTGCGCACGCATGTGGTGTTGGACGACGACCCCGCGCCCGTGGCCGCCTTGGACGCGCAAGCCACGGGCGAGCACACCTTGCGCATGACGCTGACCGAAGGCCGATACCACCAGGTCAAGCGGATGGTGGCCGCGGTGGGCAACCGCGTGGACGCCCTGCACCGCAGCGCCATCGGCGCATACACGCTGCCCACCGATCTGGCGCCAGGGCAGTGGTGCTGGCTGAACCCGACCGCGCTGTACGCAGGCGTCGAGCCGGTGGGGGCCTAACCGACTTGAGCCAGGACGATGGTGCCAGCGGGCGCCTCCTGACGCAGGTACTTCAGCAATTGCAGGCCGTTACGGCGACGATGAATCCCGGCGGCCAAACACTTGCCAACCCGCCCACAGCCTCGTCAACACCGTCAACACACATAAGCCGGCAAAGCCCGCAGCAATGACCGGAAAGGCCTGCGGCCACAAGCACATCGCGGCAAAGACCAGCAGCGTCTCGGTGGCCTCGGTCAAGCCGCCCAGGTAGTACAGGCCCTTGGCAGGGTATGCGGCGCTGGTGAGCCGCCTGCGCTCGGCCAGTACGGCAAAGGCCAGGAAGGTGGAGCCCGTACCGACGAAGGCCGCCAACAGCGTGGCTGCGGCCAGCGCGTTGCGCGCCGGGTCTGCCCAGGCGAACGCCAGCGGGATGCTGGCGTAGAACAGGAAGTCCAGCGTGATGTCCAGGAAGGCACCCCTGTCGGTGGGCTGCGTCAGGCGCGCCACGGCGCCATCCAAACCGTCCAGCAGACGGCTGAGCAGCAGAAGGCCCAGCCCGACGAGGAACGCTTGATGGGCGATGCATACCGCCGCCCCCAGCCCGATGGCAAATCCAGTCCAGGTGACGGCATCAGCCCTCACGCCAGCGCGCACCAGCATCCGGGCCCCGGCCTGCAGACCTGGCCGCAGCAACGCCACGGCCCAGCGGTCCATCATGGAGCGGACCTCATGCCACGGCTCCACCTACGGCACGCAAGTCCTCGCCTTGGTGCGTGAGCGCCACCTGCAGTGCCAGGCGCACCCCGCGCACCTGGTCTTCCAGGGTCAGCACGGGCTTGCCGGGGTACCGGGCAGCTTGCTCGGGCAGCAGGGGTACGTGGATGAAGCCGCTGCGTACGCCCGTGCCCGCCAAGCGCTGTTGCAGGCCGTAGAACACGTGGTTGCAGACGAAGGTGCCAGCGGTTTGCGACACCGACGCGGGCACGCCCGCCGCGTCCAGCTCAGCGGCCATGGCCTTGATGGGCAGCGTGCTGAACCAGGCCGCGGGGCCGCCCGGCACGATGGGTTCGTCCACTGGTTGGGCGCCGGCGTTGTCAGGGATGCGGGCGTCGTCCACATTGATGGCCACGCGCTCGATGGACAAACCCTCGCGCCCGGCAGCCAGCCCGAGCGCCACCGCCAGCACCGGCCGGGTGCGCGCGAGTGCCTCGTCCAGGGCCGACAGGGCTCGGTGAAAGACGCAAGGCAGTTCCACCGCCACCACCCGCGCCCCAGCGATGGTCTCGCCATCAAGATGCCTGGCAATCAAGAGACTGGGGTTCACGCGGTCACCGCCAAAGGGCTCGAAGGCACTGAGCAGGATGTTCATGGGCATGTCCTGACAAGCTATGTCGCAACCAGTGCCTCGACCCTACCTTCGGCTGCAGCCCCCCACCCTCCCCCGCCGGGCGTCTCAATCACGAACACGTCGCCCGCTTCCATGTGCGCGCTGCCGATGTGACGCATCATCTCCACCCGGCCATCGGCCCGCTCGAGGCGGTTGATGCCCAAAGCGCCGGGGGCGCCACCGGCCAGCCCGAAGGCGGGCACGTCGCGGCCGTTGGACAGGATGGAGGCCGTCATCGGCTCCAGGAAGCGCACGCGCCGCACGCCGCCGTCGCCGCCGCGCCAGCGCCCGGCCCCGCCCGAGCCGGCGCGGATCTCGTAGCTGTCCAGCCGCACGGGGAAGCGGAACTCCAACACCTCCGGGTCCGTCAGGCGCGAGTTGGTCATGTGCGCCTGCACGACGGATGTGCCGTCAAAGCCGCCCGTCACGCCACCTTCTGCGTCAGTCCAGACGCCGGCGCCCGTGCCGCCGGAGATGGTCTCGTAGTACTGGTGCCGCTCATTGCCGAAGGTGAAGTTGTTCATCGTGCACTGGCTGGCCGCCATCAGGCCCAGCGCGCCGAACAAGGCGTTGGTCACGCACATCGAGGTCTCGACGTTGCCGGCCACCACCGCACCCGGTGAGCGCGGGTTGAGCATGCAGCCCTCGGGCACGATCACGTGCAGCGGCTTCAGGCAGCCCGCGTTGAGCGGAATGTCATCATCCACCAGGGTGCGGAAGACGTAGAGCACCGCGGCCATGGTCACGGCCTTGGGCGCGTTGAAGTTGTTGGGCAGTTGCGCACTGGTGCCCGTGAAGTCGATGCGGGCCTCTCGCGCAGAGGCGTCCACCGCGACCTTCACCTGGATCTGCGCGCCGTTGTCCAGCGGCAAGGTGAAGGCACCGTCCTTCAGGGCGGTGATGACACGCCGCACCGACTCCTCGGCGTTGTCCTGCACGTGGCGCATGTAGGCCGACACCGTCTCCAGGCCGAACTGCGCCACCATGGCCCGCAGCTCCTGCACGCCCTTCTCGTTGGAGGCGATCTGGGCGCGCAGGTCGGCGATCGTCTGGTCGGGGTTGCGTGCCGGCCAAGCGCCCGAGGCCAGTTGCGCGCGCAGCTCCACCTCGCGCAGCGCGCCATCGCGCACCAACAGGAAGTTGTCGAACAGCACGCCTTCCTCGTCGATGCTGGAGGAGAACGGCGGCATGGAGCCGGGGGTGCTGCCGCCGATGTCGGCATGGTGGCCACGGCTGGCGACGTAGAACGAGGGCCAGGCATCGGCTTCCCGCAGGAAGACGGGGGTCACCACCGTGACATCCGGCAGGTGCGTGCCGCCGTGGTACGGGTCGTTCAGCACGTAGACGTCGCCTTCACACATCTGCGGGTTGCGCTCGATCACGGTCTTGATGGACTCGCTCATCGAGCCCAGGTGCACTGGCATGTGCGGCGCGTTCGCAATGAGTTGGCCCTGCGCATCGAACAGAGCGCAGGAGAAGTCCAGCCGTTCCTTGATGTTGACCGAGTAGGCGGTGTTCTGCAGGCGCAGCCCCATCTGCTCGGCGATGTTCATGAACAGGTTGTTGAAGACCTCCAGCATCACGGGGTCGGCCTCGGTGCCCACGGCATGCACCGATTCGCGCGGCGCCGTACGGCTCAATTCCAGCGCGCCCTCGGCCGTGCGTACGGCGCGCCAGCCCGGCTCCACCACCGTGGTGGCGTTGCGGTCGGTCACGATGGCCGGGCCGTCCACAGCAGCGCCCGGCGTGAGGGCCTCGCGCTCATGCAGGTTCGCACTCATCCAACCCGCACTTCCGCAGTGCATCTGCACGGTGGCCAGCGGCGTCCCTGGCGAGGTTTCGGGCACGGCCTGCAATACCGCCGGCAGTGACGAGGTCTCGCCTGCCGCCACGGCCTCCACCGACACCGCCTCGATGACCAGCGGGCGGCCGGCCATCAGAAAAGCGAAGCGCTGGCGGTACGCGGCATCGAAGGCCGCGCCGATGGCCACAGCCAGGGCTTGCGGGTCGTGGTCAGTCCCCGCGGGCCATTCCAGAACCAGCGCCGCGTCCGTGCCCTGGTAACGCACGTGCACCCTTGGACGACATTGCACCGCGGTACCAGCCACGCCCTGCTCCACCAATTCGGCCGTGGCGGTGGCGGCCAGTTCGGCCAACCGCAGCTGGGCGGCGTCCAGCCCGGCCGCGTCCAGCAACTGCTCCACCGAGCCCTCCCGCATGGTGATCTGGTCGGCCAGGCCCATGCCATAGGCAGAGAGCACGCCAGCCAGCGGGTGGATGTACACCCGCGACATGCCCAGGGCATCGGCCACCGCGCACGCGTGCTGGCCGCCTGCCCCGCCGAAGCATTGCAGCGTGTAGCGCGTGACGTCGTAGCCGCGCGCCACCGAGATGCGTTTGATGGCGTTGGCCATGTTCTGCACCGCAATCTGCAGAAAGCCCTCAGCCAGGGTCTCGGGCGTGCTGGAGCGCCCGGTGCGCTGCGCCACCTCCGCAGCCAGCGCCTCGAATCGCCGAACCACCACCGCCCGGTCGAGCGGCTCATCGGCTCTGGGGCCGAACACGCGGGGGAAGTGCGCCGGCTGCAGCCGGCCCAGCATCACGTTGGCATCGGTCACGGCGAGCGGGCCGCCGCGCCGGTAGCAGGCTGGCCCCGGGTTGGCCCCGGCACTGTCCGGGCCCACGCGCAGCCGCGCGCCGTCGAAGTGCAGCACCGAGCCGCCCCCGGCGGCCACGGTGTGGATGCTCATCATGGGCGCGCGCATGCGCACGCCGGCCACCAGGGTCTCGAACGCCCGCTCGAACGTGCCAGCCGCGCCGCCACTGAAGTGGCTGACATCGGTGGACGTGCCACCCATGTCGAAGCCAATGATGCGCTCATGCCCTGCGGCCACGGCCGTGCGCACCATGCCCACGATGCCACCGGCCGGGCCGGACAGGATGGCGTCTTTGCCCTGGAAGCGGTGCGCCTCGGTCAGACCCCCGCTGCTTTGCATGAAGAACAGGCGCACCCCGGGCATCTGCGTGGCCACGCGGTCCACGTAGCGGCGCAGGATGGGGCTGAGGTAGGCGTCCACCACGGTGGTATCACCTCGCGACACCAGCTTCATCATCGGGCTGACCTCGTGCGACACGCTCACCTGCGTGAATCCCATCTCGCGAGCAATGCGCGCCGCCGCAGCCTCGTGCGCGGTGAAGCGCCAGCCGTGCAGGAAGACGATGGCGCAGGTGCAGATGCCGGTGTCAAGGGCCTGCTGCAGACCTGCGCGCAGCGCCGCCTCGTCCAACGGCGCGATCACCTCGCCGTGCGCGCCCACGCGCTCATCAGCCTCCACCACCTGCGCGTACAGCAGTTCGGGCAGCACGATGCGGCGGTCGAACAGGCGCGGCCGCGCCTGGTAGGCGATGCGCAGCGCGTCACGAAAGCCGCGCGTGGTCACCAGGAGTGTGGGCTCGCCCTTGCGCTCCAGCAGCGCATTGGTGGCTACCGTGGTGCCCATCTTCACGCAGTCCACCTGCTCCGGCGTGATCGGTTGGCCCGGCCGCAGGCCCAGCAGGCGGCGGATGCCTTCCACCGCCGCATCGGGGTATTGCTCGGGGTTCTCGCTCAGCAGCTTCAGCGTGTGCAGTGCACCGTCAGGCGCGCGGCCCACCACATCGGTGAAGGTGCCGCCGCGGTCTATCCAAAACTGCCAACGTGGGTCGATGGTCATGATCAGTCAGTGGTGGGTCTGGTCCGACGCTACTTGGCGTCGGGCTTGGGTTGGGACATCCGTTCTAGGTCGCGGGCTTCTGTTCCCGCAACAGTGCCCAGCGCTCATGCACCAGGGTCATCAGATGGTGCACGGGCAGGCCGGTGGCCTGGGCCACGGCCTGCGCATAGGGCGGCATGTTGGTGCATTCCAGCACGATGGAGTCCAGCGCCGGGTGGCGCCTGACCAGGCGCTGGGCGGCCTCCACCACGTCCCTGCAGGCCGCTTGCGGATCCAGCCTGGGCAGGTCCTCCAGCAGGGTGCGCTGCAAGCTGCAACCCGGTACCAGGCCCTCTACCGGGGTCTGCACGCTGGCCCCGGCGCAAGCCAGCTCCGCGGCGCCGAGGCTCTGGGCGTCCACCGTCAAAACACCCGGTCGGCTCAGCTCCGGCAGCTTCAGCAGGCTGGACGTCCATACGGGCACAGGCAGCGCCGCCTGCAACTCCCGCTGATATCGCACGAGGAAGCCGCAGCTGGTGGTCAATGCCCGGGCGCCCTGGTCGACCAGTTGCCATGCGGCGTCAATGAAGGGCCGCAACAGAGCGGCATCGGCCTGCAGCACGACCCGTCCAGGCGTCGCGCCCGGCACCACCTGCCAACGCACGGGCATGCGAAAACTGGCCGGATGGCCCACGTCACCCGGCGGGCGCGGAAATTGCGTCTGCAGCATCAGCACGCCCAGCATGGTCAGCGTCTGTCGCGGGTCAAGGAGACAGGAAGTTGTACGGGGAATTCCGGGGCCTCACGGGCCCGGCCAACCCCTATGCTATGCGGTTTGAGGCGACGTCCAACATCCCGGTCGCCCTCGTCGTGCCACCAGGAGAATCCCATGCGCTTCCACCAAGCTCTGATCACGGCCGGTGCCGCTCTGGCCCTGTCGTTCAATGCCCAGGCCCAAACCAAGTGGGACCTGCCCGCCGCCTACCCGGCCACCAACTTCCACTCAGTGAACCTGCAGCAGTTTGCAGACGACGTGGACAAGGCTTCGGGCGGCAAGCTCAAGATCACGGTGCACGCCAACGCGTCGCTGTTCAAGGCGCCGGAGATCAAGCGCGCCGTGCAGGGCGGGCAGGCGCAGATTGGCGAGATCCTGCTGGTGAACTTCCAGAACGAATGGCAGATCTTCGGTGCCGATGGCATTCCGTTCCTGGCCGACAGCTATGACGAGGCCGTCAAGCTGTGGCGAGTGCAGAAGCCGCTGCTGGAGAAGAAGCTGGCCGAGCAGGGCATGATGGTGCTGTACTCCGTGCCTTGGCCGCCGCAAGGCCTGTACTCCAAGAAGGCGCTGAACAGCGCGGCCGACCTCAAGGGCATGAAGTGGCGTGCTTACAGCCCCGCCACGGCCCGCATCGCCGAGCTGGTTGGGGCCCAGCCGGTGACGGTGCAAGCCGCCGAGGTCAGCCAGGCCTTCGCCACCGGCGTGACGGAGAGCATGATGAGCTCGGGCTCCACGGGCGCCGACGCCAAGCTCCACGAGCACGTCAAGTTCTGGTACGACACCCAGGCCTGGCTGCCGAAGAACGCAGTCATCGTCAACCGCGCCGCCTTCAACGCGCTGGACAAGACCACGCAGGACGCCATGCTCAAAGCCGCGGCTGATGCCGAGGTGCGCGGTTTGGCGGCCAGCAAGAAGGCCAATGGCGACTCGCTGGCCGTGCTGAGGGCCGGTGGGATGCAGATCCTGCCGCCGTCCGCCCAACTGAAGACCGACATGAAGAAGGTGGGCGACACCCTGCTCAAGGAGTGGCTGGACAAGGCCGGGCCCGAGGGCAAACAGCTCGTCGACGCGTTCCTGAAGTGATCAGCGCCCAGCGCCTTTTTCATCACCGCGTCCACTGAGGTACCAGGCGATGCGCCGGGCGCTGGACATCCTCTACGACAGCGCTGCCTGGCTGGCGGCGCTGTTCATGGTCGGCCTGCTGGCCATGGTGCTGCTGGGTATCGTGAGCCGGCTGTTGCACTTTCACGTGCCCGGCACAGACGCCTACGCCGGCTACATGATGGCCGGCGCGGGCTTTCTGGCGCTGGCCCACACGCTCAAGCGCGGCGAGCACATCCGCGTGACCTTGCTGCTGTCCGTCCTGAAGGGGTCGGCTCGCCGCGGCATCGAGATCTGGGCTCTGGGTGCGGCCGTGCTGCTGGCCGGCCTGTCAGCCTGGTACAGCTGCCGCTTGAGCTGGCAGTCGCACCTGTTCCATGACATCTCCACCTCCAACGACGCCACGCCGCTGTGGATTCCCCAGCTGTCCATGGCGGTGGGCAACGTGATCCTGCTCATTGCCTTCATGGATGAGTTCGTGATGGAACTGCGCGGCCAGCGCCGGCAGTTCGCCAGCGACGAGTCGCTGCACAACGAGTAACGCCGCGCAGGGATCGCCCGCACCCCATGTCAGACATCGGCATCACCCTCGTCCTCATCGCAGCGCTGTTCCTCATCTTGGGCAGCGGGGTGTGGATCGGCCTGACGCTGACGGGTGTGGCCTGGATCGGCATGCAGCTGTTCAGCTCACGGCCGGCGGGTGACGCCATGGCGGTGACGATCTGGGGCTCGTCTTCGAGTTGGACGCTGACCGCCCTGCCCCTGTTCGTCTGGATGGGCGAGATCCTGTTCCGCACACGGCTCAGCCAGGACATGTTCCGTGGCCTGGCGCCATGGATGCAGGCCCTGCCGGGGCGCCTGCTGCACGTCAACGTGGTGGGCTGCGCCATATTCGCTGCGGTGTCCGGATCGAGCGCGGCCACCTGCGCCACCATCGGCAAGATGAGCCTGCCGGAGCTGAAGGCTCGCGGCTACCCGGACGGCATCTCCATCGGCTCGCTGGCGGGCGCGGGTACGCTGGGCTTGCTGATCCCGCCGTCCATCATCATGATCGTCTATGGCGTCACGGCCGAGGTGTCCATCGCGCAGCTCTTCATCGCGGGCGTGTTGCCGGGCATCATGCTCGCGGCGCTGTTCTCGGGCTACCTGATGTACTGGGCCTGGCGTAACCCCACCCTGGTACCGCCGGCTGACGCCTCCATGAGCCTGGGTCAGAAGCTGCGCGAGTCACGCCATCTGATCCCGGTGGTACTTCTGATCGTGGCCGTGCTCGGCAGCATCTACACCGGCATCGCCACCGCCACCGAGGCCGCCGCCGTGGGTGTGGTGGGCTCGCTGGTCATCTCGGCTGCGCAGGGCTCGCTCAACTGGCAGACCTTCAAAGATTCGCTGCTGGGCGGCACGCGGCTGTACTGCATGATCGCGCTCATCCTGGCAGGCGCCGCCTTCCTGACGTTGAGCATGGGCTACATCGGCCTGCCGCGGCACCTGGCCGAGTGGATTGCCACCCTCGGGTTGACCAAGTTCGAGTTGTTGCTGGTGCTGATGGTGTTCTACATCGTGCTGGGCTGCTTCCTGGACGGCATCTCGATGGTGGTGCTGACCATGGGCGTGATCCTGCCTACGGTGCAGAAGGCCGGCATTGATCCGCTGTGGTTTGGCATCTTCATCGTGCTGGTGGTGGAGATGGCGCAAATCACCCCACCCGTGGGCTTCAACCTTTTTGTGCTGCAGGGGATGACCAAGCGGGAGATCGGGTGGATCGCCAAGGTCACCTTGCCCTTCTTCTTCTTGATGATCGCCGCCGTGGGCTTGATCTATCTCGTTCCCGAGATCGTCACCTTCCTGCCCCAGCAGATGAGACGATGAGCGAGGTCACCCTGATCATCATTGCGAGCGTCAGGGTTCCAGCGACGAGAAAGTCATAGCTGGGTAACATCGGGGTCATGCTTTCTTATTGCCAGCCTGGCTGATGTCAGACCTCTCCAACCCGCCCACCGGCGCCTTGCCGCAGGTCAAGGGGGCAGAGGTACGTTCCGTTGGCGAGTCTTCGAGTTGGCCGGCCCCGCCACAAGACGGGTATCCATCCCGCACGGGGGTGGACGCACAGGAACCCTGTGAGCTGGTGGGCCCGACGGGCGGTAGTACACGCGTCAAGTTGATCGAGTTTGATGCAGACAACGGCACGGTGCACCTACAGGCCCCGCAGGCAAGAAAGCCGATTGCCATACGGTTTGATCAGTTTCAGCGTCTGGTGCTGCTGACACCGATCGCTCCCTTGCCCCCCACAGGGGGTCAAGTCAAGAAGTACCGGCTCGAGGCTTACCACGTCACCCACAAGTCGGGACACAGTTCCAGTGGGTTGACCATCGGCACCGTAGAGCGTCCGGCGGGGGTCTTTCTCTTCGAGCCCATCGACGAGCAGGCATCGGTACGCCGGGTGTTCATCCCCCGAGCCTCGATCGGACGCATCGACTTCGGTGCTGAGGCCGAAGCCCACATGGGGCAACTGCCCCTGTCCGAGGGGCCCTCGACGCAAGAGTCGAGCACCCGCGCGCCTTCCTCCACAGCCTCTTCCACGTCCTCGCGAGCACCCGCATCCCCTGTCGCGGCCTCTGCGAAGGCAACTGCAGCGCCGTCCGAGGTGCCGCCCGTGCCCGCGAGCGCACGTGCAAACCAGGTCGCAGAGATCCTGTCGGAGCGGCCGGCCACCACGCCGCAGGAGCTTGAGGAAGGCATCGCCCGCCAAGCCCGCATGCCCATCGTGCGCCTGGGCGAAGCGTTGATCGCGCTGGGGTATATCGATCAATCACAACTGCAGGCCGCCATCGAGGAGCAGCGCTCTGACCGCGGTGTGCCCATCGGTGAGTTGCTGGTGCGCAAGGGCCTGGTCACCCGCGAGGGCTTGCAGACTGCGTTGGCCCGCAAGATGGGCTACCCGGTAGTAGACCTGGCGAAGTTCCCTGCCGACACCGAGGCCCTGGTACTCGTGAACAAGGGGCTGGCCGCGCGCGTGCAGGCCATGCCGCTGATGGTGCGCCAGGGGCGGCTGATTGTGGCGGTGGAAGACCCGTCACGCGCCAAGGCGCTGGACGAGGTGGAGTTCGCGGCGGGCTGCAAGGTGGTGCCCGTGCTCGCACTCACGGGCACCCTGCCCGATGGCATTGAGCGGGCCTATCAGAAACTGGGCGCCGAGAGCTTGGAAGCCCGCTTGGCCGAAGCCGAGAAAGCCAACGCCGAAGTGGACTTCTCAGGCTCCAACGAGTTGCTGGCCTCGCTGGAGCAAGACTCGGGCGAAGAAGCCGGTGGCGATGACGGAGGCATCGAGCAGTCCGACAACTCGCTGGTGCGCCTGATCAACTCCATGATCCTGGAGGCGCAGGTCCAGGGTGTGTCGGACATTCACATCGAGAGCCAGCCCGGCCGGCAAAAGGTCAAGATCCGCTTCCGTCGCGACGGCGTGCTCAAGCCTTACCTGGAACTGCCGCACACCTACCGCAGCGCCATGCTGGCGCGCATCAAGATCATGTGCGACCTCGACATCTCAGAGCGTCGCAAGCCGCAGGACGGCAAGATCACCCTGGGCAAGTTCGTCAATGGCAGCCGGCTGGAGCTGCGGGTGGCCACCATCCCGACTTCCAACGGCCTGGAAGACGCAGTACTGCGCTTGTTGTCATCGGCCAAGCTGATACCGCTGGACGACCTGGGGATGTCACCCGACAACCTGGCGCGTGTGAAGGACGTTGTCCAGCGCCCGTATGGCATGTTCTTGTGCGTGGGGCCCACCGGCTCGGGCAAGACCACCACCCTGCACTCGGCTCTCGGCTTCATCAACGGGCCGGACCGCAAGATCTGGACGGCCGAAGACCCGATCGAAATCACGCAGCAAGGTCTGCGGCAGGTGCAGGTCAACCCCAAGATTGACTGGACCTTTGCCAAGGCCTTGCGCTCATTCCTGCGTGCCGACCCAGACGTGATCATGGTCGGCGAACTCCGCGACAAGGACACCGCCCAGACCGCGATCGAGTCCTCGTTGACGGGCCACCTGGTGCTGTCCACGCTGCACACCAACAGCGCGCCCGAGACTGTGACCCGTCTGCTGGACATGGGCATGGACCCGTTCAACTTCGGTGACTCCCTGCTCGGCGTGCTGGCCCAGCGCCTCGTGCGCAGGATGTGCCCGCATTGCCGGACCAGCCGGCTGGCCACCGAGGCCGAGATCGAGGAGTTGGCGGGCGACTACCTGAACTCCTTTGCCGAAGCGCGCAACCGGCCGGGTGCCGACGCATTGGTTGC
>CAISJH010000006.1 GCA_903885585.1 uncultured beta proteobacterium | reverse complement strand
GCTCTTGAGCAAGGTGGTCTTGCCCACGCCATTGCGCCCCAGCACCACCGTCACCTCGCCAATCCGGGCTTGGAAGCCCAGGTCGCGCAGGATGTGGCTGCCGCCGTAGAACTGGTTCAGACCTTGGACTTCAAGCATGGTCAGTGTCTTCAGCGGCCAAGGTAGACCTCGACCACGCGTTCGTTGTTCTGCACCTCCGACAGCAGGCCTTCGGCGAGGACACTGCCTTCATGCAGGACAGTCACCTTCTTGCGCCCCTGGGTGAGTTGGTCGACGAAGTGCATGTCGTGCTCCACCACCACCAGCGAATGCCGGCCCTCCAGCGAAAGGAAGAGCTCGGCCGTGCGCTCGGTCTCCTCGTCGGTCATGCCGGCCACCGGCTCGTCCAGCAACAGCAGCTTGGGGTCCTGCATGAGCAGCATGCCGATCTCCAGCCATTGCTTCTGGCCGTGGCTGAGCAGGCCGGCCTCGCGCCGGGCGTCGTCCTTCAGATGGATCAGGGTCAAGACCTCCCCGATGCGGTCGAGTTGCTCGCCACTCAATCGGTGAAACAAGGTGGCACGCACACGGCGGTCGGCCTTGAGCGCCAGCTCCAGGTTGTCGAAGACCGACAAGGGCTCGTACACGGTGGGCTTCTGGAACTTGCGACCGATGCCCACCTGCGCGATCTCAGGCTCCTTCAGGCGCAGCAGATCGATGGTGGAGCCGAAGAAGGCACTGCCCGCGTCCGGCCGCGTCTTGCCGGTGATGCAGTCCATCATGGTGGTCTTGCCGGCGCCGTTGGGGCCGATGATGCAGCGCAGCTCGCCCACGTTCACCGTGAGTGACAGCGCGTTCAGCGCGCGGAATCCATCGAAGCTCACGGTGATGTCGTCAAGATAGAGCGCCACCCCTTGCGTGAAGTCGGGCTCGCCCAGCTTGGTGATACGCCCGTAGCCTGCGCTGCGCCCGCCCGACTCGGTCTTGCGGGTGTCGGCCACGCGGCTGGCATAGGCCTCGCGGCGGCGCGCGCCCTCTTCCATCAGGTCGGGCGTCACTTGCGAGCCTCCTGCGTACGGCGCAACCAGCCCATGACGCCCCCTGTCTTGCGCAGCAAGCCAATGATCCCGTTCGGCAGGAACAGCGTCACGGCGATGAACAGCGCCCCCAGGAAGTACAGCCAGAACTCGGGAAAGGCCACCGTGAACCAACTCTTGGCGCCGTTGACGAAGAAGGCGCCGATGACGGGGCCGATGAGGGTGCCTCGGCCGCCCACCGCGGCCCAGATCGCCATCTCGATGCTGGCTGCGGGGCTCATCTCGCTCGGGTTGATGATGCCCACCTGCGGTACGTAAAGAGCGCCGGCTACGGCACACATCACCGCCGACAGCGTCCAGATGCTGAGCTTGTAGGCCACAGGGTCATAGCCGGTGAACATCACCCGGCTCTCGGCGTCACGGATGGCCTGCAGCACCCGGCCGTACTTGCTGTGCACGATGGCGCGGCTCATCACGAAGAAGGCCACCAGCACCACGCCGCTGAGCGCGCACAGGAACACGCGCATCGCCTGGTCGATCGGGATGTCCAGGATGCGCTTGAAATCGGTGAAGCCGTTGTTGCCGCCAAAGCCCGTCTCGTTACGGAAGAACAGCAGCATGGCCGCGAAGGTCAACGCCTGGGTGATGATGGAGAAGTACACCCCCTTGATGCGGGAGCGGAAGGCAAACCAGCCGAACACCAGCGCCAGCAGGCCCGGCACGACGACCACCAGCACCAGTTGAGCGACCAGGCTGTCGCTCCAGCCCCAATGCCACGGGAACTCCTTCCAGTTCAGGAAGACCATGAAGTCGGGCATGTCGCTCTTGTACTGACCATCGCGGCCGATCTGCCGCATCAGGTACATGCCCATGCCATAGCCGCCCAGCGCGAAGAACAGGCCGTGACCCAGACTCAGGATGCCGGTGTAGCCCCAGATCAGGTCGATCGCCAGCGCGCAGATGGCGTAGCACAGGATCTTGCCCACCAGGCTCACGTAGAAGTCGCTCAGGTGCAGCGGGCTGCCCACCGGCACCACCAGGTTCAACAAGGGAACCAGCACTGCCACAACCGCCAGGGCGACCAGCACGCCCGTCCAGCCGCGAAGACCTAGTTGCGTCCTCATGTCTCGGCGCTCCTGCCCTTCAGGGCGAACAGGCCTTGCGGCCGCTTCTGGATGAAGACCACGATGAGCACCAGCACCATGATCTTGGCGAGCACCGCACCCTGCCAGCCTTCCAGCAGCTTGCCGATGACCCCCAGGCCCAGCGCGGCATACACGGTACCGGCCAGCTGGCCCACGCCGCCCAGCACCACCACCATGAAGCTGTCGACGATGTAGCCCTGGCCCAGGTCCGGGCCCACGTTGCCCACCTGGCTGAGCGCACAACCCGCCAGCCCGGCAATGCCCGCCCCCAGGGCAAAGGCGTAGGTATCCACCCGGGCCGTGTTCACGCCCATGCAGGCCGCCATGCGCCGGTTCTGGGTCACGCCCCTCACAAACAGGCCCAGCCGCGTGCGACTGATCAGCAGCGCCATCCCCAGCAGCACCAGGGCCGCAAACACCAGGATGGCGATGCGGTTGTAGGGCAGGGTCAGGTTGGGCAGCACCTGCACCCCGCCCGATAACCACGACGGGTTCTCCACCGCCACGTTCTGCGCCCCGAAGACCGAGCGCACGGCCTGCATCAGCATCAGGCTGATGCCCCACGTGGCCAGCAGCGTCTCGAGCGGACGCCCGTACAGCCAACGGATCACGCTGCGCTCCAACACGGCGCCCACCAGCGCCGAGGTCAGGAAGGCCACCGGGATGGCCGCCAGCACATACCAGTGGAAGGCGCCCGGCAGGTACGCCTTGAACAGGTTCTGCACCACGAAGGTGGCGTAGGCGCCGATCATCATCAGCTCGCCGTGCGCCATGTTGATCACGCCCATCAGGCCGTAGGTGATCGCCAGGCCCAAGGCCACCAGCAACAGGATGGAGCCCAGGCTGGCCCCAGTAAACAGCACCCCCAGGCGCTCACCCCAAGCCAGGCGCGCTTGGACCTTGTCCAGCGAGGTCTGCAGCGCGGCCTTCACGCCGGCATCGCTCTCCTGCGCCAGTTGCTCCATCAGCAGCGAGCGCACGGCCGGGTCCTGGCTCTGGGCCAGCAATTCGGCAGCAGCCAGCCGCCGCGAGGCATCAGCCGACCCGATCAGCGCCTTGGCCTTGAGCATCGCCAGCTCGGC
>CAISJH010000005.1 GCA_903885585.1 uncultured beta proteobacterium | reverse complement strand
CGGTCAACACGCTGTTGATGGCTCCACGGCTGTTACGCCACCAGCGGTGGCAGTTGCCTGCCACTTGCTTGGCTGCATCTTCCGTAGCCCCCAGCGCCGTGAGCTCCCGGTAGATCGTCCCCGGCCGCTTCCACTGCTTGAGCTGGATGGCCCTCAGGCGATGCCGCAGCCACTCATCCAGCTCTCGCCAGACTCGGGGCGTTTGCGCCAACCCGAAGTACGCCTTCCAGCCCAGCAGGTAGGGCCGAAGTTTCTCCACCACCTGCTCCATGCTGCGCCCTCCCGAGCGCCGCGTGAGCTGTCGGATCCGGGCCTTGAAGTCGCCCAGTGCCTTCTGGGCCACCGAACACTTCACCTCCCGGCCCTTGGCCACCCACAGCGCGTAGCCCAGGAACTTGCGCCCGAAGGCACTGGCCACCGCGCTCTTGGCCTCATTGATCTGAAGCCTCAATTCGCCGTACAGCTTCCTGAGCCAGGCCATCACCCGCTGCCCGGCCTGGATGCTGCCCACGTAGACATTGCAGTCGTCAGCGTAGCGCGCGAAGCTGTGTCCGCGCGCCTCCAACGCCCGGTCCACCTCGTCAAGCAGCACGTTAGCCAGCAGCGGGCTCAGCGGCCCGCCCTGCGGCGTGCCCAGAGATCGCTCCACCACCACCCCGCCATCCATGATCCCGGCGTTCAGGTAGGCCCGGATCAGCCGGATCACTCCAGCGTCATCGATGCGCCTTGCGAGCCTGTCGATCAGGATGTCGTGGTTGACCCGGTCGAAGAACTTCGCCAGGTCCACGTCCACCACCACGCGCTTGCCCGACTGCACGTACGCCCGAGCGGCCTTGACCGCATCGTGCGCTCGCCGCCCAGGCCGGAACCCGTGGCTGTGTTCGCTGAAGGTGGGGTCGATCCGCGGTTGCAGCACTTGCAACAGTGCTTGCTGGATCAGCCGGTCCGTCACCGTCGGGATACCCAACTCGCGCTGGCTGCCGTCAGGCTTCGGGATCATCACCTTGCGTACCGGACTGGGCCGGTAGCGCCCCTGCAACAGCGCTCGGCGAATCTCAGGCCACTTCGTGCGCAGCACCGCGGCGGTCTGCTCGATATCGAACCCGTCCACCCCGGCCGCTCCCTTGTTGGCCTTGACCCGCTTCCACGCCATCTGCAAGTTCTGTCTCGTCAGCGCCGCCTCCAGCAAGCCACCAGTGCCCGACGTCTGCATTGCTGACCCTGTGCCCGGGTGTTCACGCGGCGGGCCATCGGCTTCGTCGCTGGTGAGATCACGCACGGCTTCACCGCGCGCTACGCCCACCCGCCCAGGTTGCCCCGGCATCTGACGCATGGCCTTTGACATCACACGTGTCCTCGGTCACTCACTCTCGTTCGGCCCTTCGCGGGCGCCTTCTGGCCTCATCGGCCCCGGCCCCGACTACTACGACCTCTGCTGACTTCTCGCTCCAGTACGAACCGTCGCCCTTTCAGGCGCAAGGCGAGATCTCCCCGGGTAAGAACGCACTCCTTCGCTGCACAGCCGCCAGATTTACGCCACCTGAGCCTTGATCACAAGAGCTTCGCGGTCTCATGCCCGCTCGCCCTGCCAGGTAGCGCCTTCTATCCGGTTCTTGTTCATCGGCTCGCAGCTTCGATCCACGCTTCCTCCCCACACTCGGTCGCCCTCATGCAGTTGCGCTTCACTTCGTTCGCTGTGATCAACTTACGGGAGGACTTGCACCTCCAAGAGTGCGCCCGTGCCGGGCGCACATAAAAAGCCCGCAGGGTTAACTGCGGGCTTGAGGGAGAGTTTAGACGTGCGGTCACGAAAGATAACTCGTTACATCACGCGCAACCTCCAATGCCCGATCAAGGGACCCGGTGGACTCAGGAGCGCATCGCTTGTCGCGTGCGGCCATCGCGAGCGCGCGACCTTGGCTGCCGCGCCTGTCATGCGCACCAGCGCCATCACCTCGCCGGGCACGACTGAACGACACCACACTGTGATTGGCCCCACCCATCGACAGCACACAGGCAGCGAAGGCGTCCGCAAATAACTCCCTGGCGGCATCCGACCTGGACGAGTCCAGCGTGTGAGCACGCTCATCCAGGCAGTGGCCCAGTTCGTGGAGCAGCACAAAGCGCTCAACGAATGAAGGCTCGCCAGGCGTCTGCCCCTTGTTGTTGGTGGCACCCACGTTGTGGGCGATGAGGACGTCGCAGAAGGACGGCCTGCCACTGGCCCCCCACGGTCTGCGCGCCGCAGCGGCGAGGTACTCGCCCGAGCCCGACTGGATGTCGCTCTTCATTTTGTGCACCGTGACCCCGTTCACTCCGTCCAGGCCCGAGAGCGGTGCAGCATCGCCAGGCGACAAGGCGAGCCACAGGCCCAGCATAGCTTCGATCAAATACATAAAACACCTCCGAGTTATGAAGCGCCTTAGGCGCACAAGACCTGCCGCTCGACGAGCGACACAACAGTCCTGCATCGGAGATGCGTTGCGTGACTACATAACTCTCGAACGGCCTAGCAGTCTGGCACGTTGCGTTTCATAACATTGAAGTTTCGAAGTAGGATTGCACTGGAACGCAACCGAAGCAGCGCTACAGATAGGGCGCACGAGTGCAAGCGGTGGCGTTGGGCCGTCAGCCCAAGTTCCAAGCGGCAATGGCCGCGATGCAACCTGTTCACACCCTGAAGGAACCAGCCGTGGCCGAGACATCAATCAAGCCGGTACCCGAGAGCGCCTACGCATCGCGCCAGATGCAGTTGTTCGGCACGTTCTTCGCATCCGGGCGTCCCGAAGAACAGCTAAGCAACGCCGTCTCAAGCCTGGATTTGCTGCCAAGGTTCTCGGTCAGCCGCGCACGCATGGCGATGATGCGTACGGCTGACGGCCACTTGCCGCCAATAGATAGGGAGGTGACGATCGAGGGGGTCACCTACCGGGTGCGTGTATGGCCCGCGCAGATAGAAGTTGACGGGAAGTGGATGAGTTTTTATCCCGCCGCGAGGGAGGAGATAGTCGAACAAGCGCTGCGCAAAATCGCTTCTTTACAGCGCCAGGGTTTCTACGAGTCAGAGAGTACCGGACACAGGACCGGCGTCAGGTTCAGCATTACGCAGCTTCGGGATGAATTGACTAAACAGGGTCACCCATTGAACTATGTCGAGCTCACTCAGGCGCTGGACATACTATCTCTATCAAGCCTTGAGATATCCCCAATGGAAGGAGACAAAAAGAAGCCAGAGTTTTATAGAGCGAACTTTTTGGTTGCTCTCGGCAGGCGTAGCTGGCAGCAGTATTTAGAATGCAGGAAGACTCGCGAGGGGACAGCCTGGATCGCTGAATTCCATCCAATGCTTGCTAAAGCCATCGCCAACATTGGGTATCGTCAAACCAACTATCGACTCTGGATGACGTTGACCAAGCAAATTGAACGCTACCTATACATGCGACTCGCACTGAGGTTTACTAACGCTTCGATACTGACCACTTACGACATTAAATATTCGACAATCAAGACCGATAGTGGCCTATTCGAGGGCCGCAAGAGAGAAACCGACTGCATGGCAGAAGTCGACCAAGCTTGGAAGCGACTGAGTGCTATCGGGATCATAAGTAAAATCGAGACGGAATACTTACGCGGGCCGCGAAACTGCATTCAAGATATCAAATTCAAGGTGATACCAACCAACCAATTTGTGGCAGAGCAAAAGGCAGCCAACAAACGCAAGAGCGAGTTTATGAACGCGTCTGCGTTGGCGAACTGAGGAAGGCACCTCGATAGGTGGAAATGGACGCAGGTCGGTCGCACACGCGCGAGGCGAGCCAGGCGCAACGACATCCTCGAGGCAGCGACCGCTGGTCGGCGCTATCGGTCAGCCAAATCACCCGGTCAACACGGCTCGTGACCAGCACCGTAACCAGCATGCAGTGCTGCGTCTTGACGCGTAGCGAGATCGCGGTGGGTGGAAACAGACGCAGCAAGCGTACTTCGATGGGTGGAAACCGACGCAGCAAGCGCACTTCGATGGGTGGAAACAGGCGCAGCAAGCTAAAAGGGCCGAGCGATCCCACGAAGTGATGGGTGGAAACAGACGCAACTCAGACAATCGATGGGTGGAAACAGACGCAGCTCAGACAATCGATGGGTGGATTTGGACGCAACTGCTGAAGCGGACCCCGAGTTAGAGCGCGAACCCCCGTCTTTCAGCCGAAGCACAGCCGTGTTGTCCACAGCGATGGGTGGAAACAGACGCAGCTCGTTGCAGCTCACACGAGGGAAAAAGAGGCAGATCCTCCGCGTCTATTCCTTATTCCTTAGCTTTAGTCCTTAAAAGCATTCGGTCAACCGGCCAAGAAGACGGCCAGGCATGTCTCAGCTCAAGGCTCGCTGGACAGCACCGAACCGGCCATCACCACAGACCTCTCGCGGGCCCGTCCAGCCCAGCGGGGCTCGCACCGGCACCAACTCGCTGCCCTGCCCTGCTTTCGCAAGCGCCCACAGATGCCGTTGATTCGCAGTGTCGACCAGCCTGGCTTCGCTAGGGTACAGCTCCAGCGCCTCAAATTCTGGACCCAGTAGGACATTCTTGATGGCCTGGATATCTCGCCAATCATCGAAGGCCTGCTTATCCCGGCGCTTTATGCTCAGATGGACCACAACGAGCCACGAAGGAAAACCATGCGAAGCACTGCGATCGATGTTTACCTGATAAGTGTCATTGACAAACACCTCATCCGATTGGAGTTTTCGCAAAGCCTTTTTGGCGTCGGATCGCGAGAAGCCGTTTCTCATCATCTCAGATAGGAATTCTCGCGGCTTGATTTCTAAGGATGTTCGCTCAAATGGTGCCAGCTTGCCATTCATAGTAAGTTGATCTGATACGAATACATAACATTATAACACAGTATTTAGAATATACCCTCTCGCATAAACGCCTAGAGCAGTTTTGCGTAGTGTGCTAAACATCTCATTCCTTGGCTTGCGTATCAGTTTTACAGATGTAAGATGCAGCATCACCATGGCGCAACCGCCTTCCATGATCCTCAATCTCACATCTCGCAAAGTTCCCGGGATCACCGATCTTGCGCCGTACATGCGCAGTGAACTCTTGGACGCGTTGGGCAAGGTGCAGGCAGACAACTCTGCGCAGGCCGTGAGGTCTGCGAGCGTGATCGTCGAGCTTGCGCTATGCAACGGTTTGGGCCACGACCGCAGACCTGACCCGGTTCCGCAGGCGGTCTTGCTGGACCCGCTTCACCCAACGACCAGCAGGCTCACGCAGGAGTTCGCAATCCGGGGCATTCAGGTGATGCTGGCTGCGCCCAACGGCTCAGAATCCCGCCAGCCTGGCGAAGCAGTCTGCGTTTAGGCGGCCAAGGTCACGCGGACGGCGCGTACCCGAATGCCGCCCAGGCCTCACGGTCGATGGCAAGAGGCGTCGCTCGCCCAGCGGCCACATCGAAGAAGATGCCATGCGTCGTGAGTCGCCCTGCGGTGAAGGCCTCTACCAGGAGGCAAAGCGCATGGAACGCCGCTGCGCGGTTGACGGCCAGGCTTTGACGCGACAGCGCCTCTGCCCGTGAACAGGACGGACCAGGATCGAGTGGGTCTTGCGCGGGGTCCAGTAGGCCGGGGAACAAGTCCGTCACGCAGGGCAGACGTGCGGCCAGCCTTGGGCTGCTGCGTGAAGCAGGCCCCGTGTGCGCCTCTTCAGTAGGGCGGACCTCACCAAGGACGACCTGTCCGGTTGTGGCATCGTTGCCCGCGTCGAGCCATAGCACTGGCCTGCGCCACCGATTCGCAGCGTCTTGGCACTGGCGCAGGATTTCGCGTCGCGCTTCGCGTGTATCGACGCAGCCGATCACCAAATCTACAGACTGACTGATCTGGTAAGCGTCCTCGGAAAGCCGACCCACCGAGGCTCTGAACCTTGCGCCCGTTGCCGCGTTGACGCGCTGCACGATGGTGGTGGCCTTGTATGAGCCGACATCGCAGGGGAGATAGCGCGAACGCAGGACGTTGGCATCGCTGACCTCATCAGCATCCAGAACGACAACGCTCAAGCCCTCGGGGTGGCCCAGATCGAGCAGGGTCTGGTTCAGCGCCGCCAGCTCCGCGACGACGTGGCTGCCTGTGCCACCGGCACCCACGACCAAGACCTCAACTGCACGGTCCAGCCACCGGGGCGGGATCAGCCACTCGCGTGCGGCAGGCGCGTCACAAGGCGTCGAAGAAGCACTCACAGAATGTCTTTCAGAAAGCACGGCCCATCTGCCAAAGGCACCAGTGCAGAGTTGGGAAACCGACCGGACTTGCCGCCCTGGTGGTTGTCAAGAAGGGCGCTCCAAAGCGCGTACACGCCGCCTGGGTGTGAGGTCAGGGCACGCTTGCCGTGCAGGTTCGTGTGTGTGAAAGCTGTCCCCCAGAAGGCGTCCTCCCACGCTTTGGTCAATGCCGTGGCCCCAACGACCTTCGGGCGGCGGGCGTTGCCTAGACAGACCCCGCCCTTCGACCAGATGTTGGGGTAGGGCGCTTGCCACAGGCGCGTGGTTGGGTCGGGCCTGCTGCGGGACTTCACGGCAAAGACCTTGAGGCCATCTTCCGAGGCTTGATACACCAAGCCAGGCTGCACAGCCTGCCCATTGCGCTCCAAGTTCGCCCCTCGAAACCACATGGGAGCCAGTGAGGCCGGACGCCACCATGTCAGCCGAGGCGACACGCTCAAGATGGTCGGGTCGAGATAGCTGTCCGCGCCCGAGCCGCCCTCATCGCGTTCGCTCGTCAGGCTTCGCAGCAGCTTGAGGACTTCCGCCTGGCTTGCCAGCCGCCCATCGAGGATGCTTGGCTTGCCCGCGCTGCCCTGCACCTGGTGCACGGTCAGGAACGGCTGACGGTCTGCTGACCAGACCAGCAGTGCTGTCGTGAGCTTGCAGTCTGGTGTGGTGACATTGACTCTCATTCAGGCCCCCCTGATCCCAATCACTGCCAGGAGCCGATCCAGGGCACCCAACCGGCGAAGTGCCACGCCCCAGACTTTCTCGGCCCGCTGCAGCGGCCTGTCTGCGTGAAGGCAGACAGCCGCCAAGGCTGGCAGGTGTTCTGCCCATTCCTGCTGGTACTCGTAGAGGTCGTCGCCAAGGCGGTAGGCCAGCGTGTAGTCACGCCACGCAAGCAGCACGCTCGGCTCTGGTCCGATATAGGAGGACTCAACGTCGGCGTCATAGAGCGCCGAGGCCAGAGTTCTTAACGGGCAGGCTTCCCGTGCCAACCGACGCAAGTCGAGGATGGCCGCAGCGGCGTCACGCACAAGCGATTCATCGTGAGACAGAAACCCTCGCAAGCGACCCGACCCCACGGCGCGGAACTTGCCGACCGGGTACGCGGCGTCAAACTCTGCGCGCAGAAGACCACAGTCCTCAGCAGGCTCTCCCGTGGCGTCTTCGTATCCCGCCTCTGAGTCTGACCACCCCCAAAAAAGCTGGCTTGCCGCATCTAACGCCCATGATCGCCCGAGGACGCCCAGCGGATAACCGAACTCCTCTGCGACGGCCAGCGCGGTCCACCCCAGGCCCTTGCAAGCCTGCTCCAGAAACTCGACCCGATCACCGACGAGCAAGTCCTCGCGCGTTGCCACGCCGATCCCCAAAGTCAGCGCCTCCTGAGCGAAGTCCAAGGTCGTTGCCGCGCAGGGCTTCTGAGTCCCCTCACGCACCCTCAGCGTGCCAGGCGTCAACACATCGCCGGGTAGGAGGTCGGTGGCTCTGGGGTGAAGCGTGGCGGACAGATCGATGACGCGCAATGGCCCGGTCATGCTGGCGAGCCAACGCGACAGCCCCTCGCCCAGGACCGAGTAGATTGGGCGATCTGGCATGTCGGTCAGGTAGCCCGCGCGAACCAAGTCCACGCCGAGGGCCAGCATCCTGAGCCTCACCTCGGGGTCTGGCGTGACACGAAAAGCACCCTCGGGCGCAAGTCTAGGAATTGCAAAACCTGGGGAGCGGACTGGCGCTACAGCAGCGTGACCACTTGGGGCAGGTGCAGCGCCTGACCCTTGACGCTTGCGGCCCAGTTGGCGACCGTCGCGGCGAGTTGCTGCCGGTGCTTGTCCTGCAATGCGGAGGCTGGAAGGTCTTGCGGCCCGGGGTGCCCCAGTTCGCGCTCCAGGCGCTCGACCAACAAGCGATCCGCCTCCTGACGTGGGCTGCAGGGCTTGCATGAACGATCAGCCCTTGTCACGGACGGACGCCACGAATTCGTACTGGAGCGCGCCATCTGACAACGTGACGGGACTCTCGACATTGGCGGTGTTCAGGCCCGGGTGCTGCCCCGCGTAGAACTGGCGCACGGCCTGTGGCGTCATGTGAGGACCAGGGTCGGGCAGAGTCAGAGTGGCGAAGCGAAAAACGCGCTTCAATGGGGTGACTGTCAGGCTCATGGTGGGAAGGCTTGAGTGGGGGTTTGAAGTGACTGGGGTTGGCGGCTGCAGGGATACCTCAGAACAGGCTGACAGCGTCAGCCTGCGTAGGCGAAGCGGTAGCGCCGTGCCCTGAGTCGTCAGAGGCGTCAGAGTCCTCATCGTCGTCTTCGCAAGCAGCACCTGCCGCAGGTGTGGGGGGTGCGACGCTGGCGGGCTTGGACTTGGACGCGGCAGCGGCGGCAGGCTTTTGGGTCGCCTTGCTCACTTTGGCGGCGAGTTCGGTCTTGGCCGCTGCGAGGACCGCAGCGCTTGCCTGCACTTGCTGTTGCAAGCTGACGTGCGGCGCGACGTACTCGCTCAAGGCCTGCGCGAAGCCTGCATCGAGTTCAGCAGCGGTGGCAATGACGGACAGCGGCGTGGCAAGGCCTGTGCACGTCTTGGTGCCTTCCGGCATCTGCGGCAGTACCGTGACACAAAGCCGACAATCGGGCGAGCGCGTGATGGTCAAAAGCAGGCTGGCGGATGCTTCGGCCAACAGCGCTTCGAGTTGAGAGAACATGGGCAAAGTCCTTCGCGGGTGGGTGATGTCGTTACGTGAGGGGGTGCGGGCGGGTCAAAGCGACATGAACGATGGGGCGACGCGGTAGTCAAAACCCTGCACCCCCAGCAGCGCCTTGATGGCCTCCGGTTTGGGCAGCGCCAGCGCCTTCTTGAGCGCTGCTTCGCCGCCCAACGCCGGGACGAGGCCCACCTCGTTTGCCAGCGGAACCAGTTCAGACTTGGTGAGCAGCGTCAGCGTGGCTTCGTCGAGCTTCCAATAGTCCACGAGACGAACATCCAGGGCGTGTGCTGCCGCCTTGAGCGCGCTGGTGTCCACCTCCTTGAAGGCACTGGCGGCCATAGCGTGGAGCAGACGGGTACGTGCCGGGTCAGCCACAGCGCTGGCCGCCTTGATCGCTGCGCCGAAGTCGTGCAGGCTCACGGTGGTGGACTCGCCTGACGGCGGGCTAAGGCTGCCCAACGCTTGGGCGAGCTTGGACGAGTCCACGCACCGGGACCGAGAGGACAAGCCGAGCGCCAGCAAAACCGCAATGGCGGTATCCGGGTGGGCATAGACGTGACGTGCCAGCACTGAGCGCCAGACGGTGATGACGTGATCCTTGAGCCGGTTGCTCAGCGTTACCGTGGTCGGGGCAGGCACGACCGCCGTGGCCGCAGACTCATCGTCGGCATCGCTTGTGCCGCTGGGAGTCGTTCCAGTCGGTGAAGCCTGGGCGGGCTTGGCTTTGGGCGCTGGGGCTGAAGCAGATGAGGCCGCTGCGCCTGCGGCGCTCGATGACGCTTTCAACTGCGCGGCCACTTTCACGGTGTGGCACGCGCCATCGAAGCACAGGCCCTCCTCCACCGCACCAGCACTACCTGGCAGAGCAGAAAGGGTCGCACCAAAGCTGGCGCAGCCTTTGCAGGCCAACGCCTGGGCTTGGCCCACGCCCAGCCGACCCTCTGCAACGAGTCGAATTGGCTCAACGGTGGCTCCAGGTTCCAGCACCACCACGCGCGGGAACTGCTCTTGGAGGGCGGCTCGGCGGGCATCGATCCAGGTGCGGGTCTTTTGCGACCAGCAAGCGGGGTTGGTGCAGGAGGCCTCGGCGTCGATGGCCTCGTCGAACATGGAGCGCTGCACCGAGGAGTTGTACGGGCAGCCCGCGCAGTCCGTGAGGTCAAAGACAGCCGTCGAGAGCTGCTGTGCGAGCGCGGCCAACTGCGTCTTGACCTGAGCAGCGGTCAGGTTGTTGTCGATGATCTTGTTCAGAGCCGAGACTTGGCGGTCTGGCGAGACAGCCGCCAGCAGCTCGGCATGTGCAAGCCGGATGGTTCGACGATCCAGGGCGGCACGCACCTGCGGCGCGAGGTTCATCAGGGCAAGCCTGCGGTCGAGTTTGCTCAGAGGCCATCCAAGCTGCGCAGCGGCTTCGACCTTGTCGCCTTTGGACTTGCGCACGATGGCATCAGCGGCGCAGGCCTCCTCGGTGGGTGACATGGCGGCGCGTACGGTGTTCTCCACCAAGGCGAGAACCTGAGCCTCGTCTTCCGACACCTCCGAGACCATCGCGGGGATGGTGGCGTCCTCCCCGAGGGCTAGGCGGCTGGCGCGAACGCGGCGCTCTCCCGCAATGATTTGAAAGGTGGACTTGTCCAGCGGTCGCACAAGGATGGGCTGCGCGACGCCGTTCGCCTTGATGGAAGCCACCAACTCGGCAAGCTCGGCCTCATCGAAGTGTCCCCGGGGGTTGCGTCCGGCGACAAGAGCCGAAAGCGGCAAAGTCTCAAGTCGATTCATTCGGTTGCGTCCTATAAGTATTAAGTGATGGCCCAGTATAAGCCCGCGCAACACCCAATGAATAATAGTAATCTATTTAAGTCGGAATATTAGTTATAAGTGATACCGCTTCAAAAGGCGAGCGCACAGCGGGTTGAAAAAGTAATGCCGTGCAGAATTCTGAGCCCGGAAATCAAGGCAAGGTATAAATGGCTGAGACGGTTACTTATGTATGCGATATCGTGAATAATCCGCTCCATGCCAGCCATCACCACGAACGATCTGCTGCGTCGTGTCAGTATGTTTGCGCGTCTAAGCGCACAGGCCTTGGACGAACTCGCCAGCCGGGTGAGGAAGGTCCGGTTCGCACGGGGCGAGGTGATGCTGCAGCAAGGCGGCAAGACAAATCAGCTGATCGTCTTGATCGATGGGGCAGCCATCGTCCTGCGCCAAGAGGGCAGCAAAGAAGTTCACTTGGCCACACTGGAGGCCGGCGGCATCGCCGGGGAGATGTCGCTGCTCGACGGGCATCCGCACTCGGCGACGGTTCGTGCCGAGACGGCTGTCCACGCCTTGGTTCTAGACCGCCAGGATTTCTTGGCGCAACTGCCCGAGCCGACCAGCCTGGCCTATGAAGTGATGCTGGACTTGGTGGTGCGACTGCGCGCAGCCAACGAAAAGATTCAAAGGCTGGCCCTGACCGACCTCACCGCTCGGGTGCGCAGCGAACTGCTCGCGCAAAGCGTGGTGCGCCATGACCGCCACATACTCGAGCATCGAATCGACAAGCCGGGCATTGCCAAGCGCGTCGGGAGTTCACGCGAGGCCGTATCGCGGGTGATCCGGCGCATGTTCGACGAAGGCGAACTTGTTGACCAGGATGGCGTGGTCTGGCTTCAAAAAGGCGAAAGCCCGCCGTCAACGAATGACGACGGGCTTTGAGGTGATAGCTTGTATAGGGCTTTGCGTGGCAGCACTACGCAAAGCTCAGAGGCCGCGAGCCTCGAGACCTTCGAGGACGGCCTGAAGCACTTGCTCACGCGGCCGTGAGGCATCAACTCTCACAAACCGGTGAGGATCGCGCTCCATTCGGCGCTGATAGCCCGCTCTTGCACGGGCGTGGAAGGCAACGGCCTCGGACTCGAAGCGATCGGCTGGCCTGTCCGCACGGCGTCCAACAGCCTCAGCTACAGGCAGGTCGAACCACAGCGTGATGTCCGGCCGCACGCCGCCCAGCACGGCAGCCTCCAGCTGCTCGAGCACCTGCCAGTCCACACCACGCCCCCCACCCTGGAAGGCGAAGGAGCAGTCGACGAATCTGTCGCTCACCACGACGCAGCCGCCTGTCAGGGCTGGCGAAATCTTGGTGCGCCAGTGGTCGCGACGAGCAGCAAAGACGAGCAAGGCCTCGGTCAAGCCATCCATGTCTGTGCTCAGCACCATGCTGCGCAACTGCTCAGCCAACTCAGAGCCACCGGGCTCGCGCGTGACCAGCACCTGGTGTCCGCGCTCCAGAAGCCACTGCTCGACGGGTGCCAGGTGGCTGGACTTTCCGGCCCCATCGATGCCTGCAAAGGTAATCAGCTTGCCTGGCATGACAGCTCGCTCTGATTAAGATAGCTTCGCACTGCCTCGGTATCGTTCAGTTGGATCCGATAGTCATCGGTGACCACGCCAACTGCGACAAGGCCGGCCAGATCCGTGAGGTAGGCCTGCGCCACCGTCGGATAGCCTCGAAACAGCCGCCCAGCAGCGCAGACGACCCGTTCCTCCCAGGTCTTGAGATTTTCGGCGCCGTACACGTTGCCCTCGAAGTAGATGTGAACGCCTGCCGAGCGGGCTACGCCCACAACAGCTGAGCCCGGTGCAAGGCCCAGACTTCGCTGCGTCTGTGCGGTCGGCACATACACGCAGGCCGTGGCTCCCGTGCCGCCAACGCGCGCGCGCCGCCACGCGACGTGCTCCGGCATTGCCTTCTCCACGAAGTCGAGTGCAGCCGCGGTACTGGCAAAGCGAGTGACCTTCGGTGGCTTGGCGCCACCGCGCCACTCTTGGACCTCCACCACCGCGTTACCGATCTCAACGACCCGGAAGCCTTCACAGCGCCGAGGGTCAAAGAAAGCCTTAGCCATGAGCGGGTCCTCCATGGGCGGGAGCTCCGACATGAGGGGCACGGTCTTCGATGAACACGTCGCAGGCCCGAACCCCCGCTGGCACGAACGGCCAGCGAAACTTCAGCTCCGAGCGCGCCCGCAAACACCGGCAAGCGTGCAGACATCCCGCGTGGCTAGCGCAGCCAGCCAGGCCCGTGGGTTTGCCATTCACCTCGGCGGCGAACTGATGGGCAGCTGGGTTGAGCCGCCCAGACGGTGCCCTAGATGGAAAGTACGACAGGTTCATGGCTGCCCCTGGAGGTGGTTGGGGTGAACGCTGTAAACCCAGCCGGCCGGCAGATCGATGATGGACGTGTCGCGCGCCCTCACGCTGACCGCCCAACCTGGCGGGATGGTCTGCAGGCGCGAGCGCACCACTCGTACGGCTTGGGCCGCCGTGGCTGCACTGCCGATGGCAGTGCGGTGGTCCCAGATCGGGACGCTTCTCTTCTGTCTCATGGAAATCTCCTGCAAAGCTGGGCGCGGAACGCACCAACAGTCCGTCTGAATGTTACTAACTGATAGTAGAGCGTAAGTCATTGATTTTGCTTGAACATCTGTAACTAACAGTTTGGATCCTCTGGCGCCCGGCTCAAGCGGACCCCCGAGGGGGCAGAACGAACACCTTGCCAGACGCTGCAGCCCGCAGCGTGGCGACCTCCTGACGTAATGTCTCATTGATCGACGCCAGCCTCGCGACGTCGGCAAGAGCAGATTCCAGATCCTCGCGCAGCGCCCTCAGTTTCACTCTCGCCTCTTTCAGATCGGCGGCCTTCGCGTCGCGCTGCTGGCGTGTGGCGCGACCGATCTTCTCGCGGATCTCTTCCGCGATGTCGGGGTAAGTGTTGTGGATGAGGCCTGCGCTGACTCCGGCCTCCGCTGCGACCGCCGAGATGCTGAGCTTCAAGCCCTTGTTCTTGACGCGCAGCATCGCCAGCTGCAGTTCCTCGCGCGTCTTCTCGCGGCTGCGCCGGCGGCCCGCTGTGGCGGGCTGGACCAAGTTGCGCTGCGAGGCGGCCTGAGATCCGCTCATACGCTGCTGTCCAGAGCTGCGCTGTACGCCTGCCCCTGCTCATTGGTGGGCACCGGTACGTCAAGGTCTTGCAGCACCTGCGTCGAGCGCGCGACCGCCCGCCGTGCCTTGTCGGTTACCGCGGGTCCGCAGTCGGTGATCGCAGCCAGGCGCAGGTTGTCCAGATGGATCATCTGCCAGGCCGGCGCCTGTTCCTTGTCGATGACGGCCTGCGAGCAGCCGCCGCACATCGACGGGTCGTAAACCCCCTGGCCGTGGCAGCCGCGCGTGCCGCTGATGCACCAGGCATGCCCGGTGCTGCGCAGTTCGACTGCCTCGGCGGTCTGCCGCAGAAGCTGCTCTAGGTCTCGCGCGGCCCGCGCCCGCGTCTGCATGATCTTCTTGCCGGCGCCACCGCTGAGGGGTGCGTCGGAACTCGCCCAGCCCTCCAGCAGATCCAGGCGCGCCTCGAACATCTCTTCCTCGAACTCCCTGTACAGCGCATGATCCTGGTAGGGGTTCGCGGCATAGAGCTGCGGCCACGACATCGACGCGTGCTTGAGCTGCCACTTAACGAAGACGAGCCCCATGCGCCCGAGGCGCGAGTTCGCCACGTTGTAAGCGAAGGTGCGGCGGCATTGGTGGTTGCCCAAGACCCAGTCCGTCCCAGCTGCTTTGGCTAATGCTTTCATCTG
>CAISJH010000004.1 GCA_903885585.1 uncultured beta proteobacterium | reverse complement strand
GCCGCGCACGCCTGATCCTCAGCGATTCCGGTGGCGTGCAGGAGGAGGCGCCAGCGCTCGGCAAGCCCGTGCTGGTGTTGCGGCAGGAGACCGAGCGGCCCGAGGCTGTGCAATGGGGATGCAACCGCCTGGTCGGCACGGCCAGGGCAGACATCGTGCAAGCGGTGGGGAGCTTGCTGGCCGACGAGGAGGCCTACGCCAGGATGGCTGGTGCAGGCTCACCTTACGGTGACGGGGTGGCTGCCCAGCGCGTGCTGGGCGTTCTGAAGGACAATCTGCTTCCCGGTTGACCATGGGCATGGGCCTCTGAAGACTCCTGTGCGAGTCTTGCTGCATGAGGTTTTCAGGCCTGAGAGGCTTTGTCTTCGGGTTGGCGCCTTGAGTACCTGATGCGGCTTGTCTACGTCTCTCCCGTCCCGCTGAGCAGCTTCGCCCAGCGTCCGCATCACTTTGTGGAGTGGTTTCATCGGCGCCATGACGCCGAGGTCTTGTGGGTCGAGCCCGGACCGTCGAGACTGCCACGCTTGTCGGATATCCGCCGCCTTGTGAGATCGGTGAGCGATTCGGGGCCCGATCTCAGCCCACCGTGGTCGCGGGAGAAGTGGCTCCACCATCTGCGTTGCCGCGTGGCACCCGTCGAACCCCTGGAATGGGGTCGTGCCTTGAACCAGCAACTCTGGCGTCCGGTGCTGCAGGCCATCGAGGACTTCGTCACACCCGATACGCGGATCGTCCTCGCCAAGCCGTGCGCCTTGTCGCTCGAGTTGGCCCGCCGTTATCGCGGTCTGGACGTCGTGTTCGACGTGATGGATCACCTGTCGGACTTCTTCGAGGGACGATCCAGGCGCTGGATGCGGCAGGCCGAGACCCGTCTGGCGCAGGACGTGCGCTGGATCATGGCTTCGTCGACCGCCCTCACGCACAACCTGGCGGCGCACCAGTCCAAGCTGCGTACCGTGCTCAACGGCCTGAGCCTGCCGCAGGCCCACACGGGTCTGGCGGCGCAGCCGTCTCACCAACCGGTTTTCGGCTACGTTGGCACCATCGACCACTGGTTCGACTGGGAAGCGGTGGCCCAGTTGGCAGAAGAATACCCCCAGGCCCGCATTGACCTCGTCGGCCCCTGCGGGCACCCACCCACCCAGGAACTGCCTGACAACGTTCGCCTGTTGCCGCCCATTCCTCAGCATCAGGTCCATGAGGTGCTGCAGGGCTTCACCTTGGGTTTGATCCCGTTCCGGTTGTGCCGGCTGACTCAGTATGTGGACCCTGTGAAGTACTACGAGTACCGCGCCGCCGGCCTGCCTGTGCTCAGCTCTCGCTTTGGAGAAATGGCTCACCGCGGCGAGCGTGATGGGGTGTTCTTCTTCGACGACCTGTGGTCGGAGCATGTCCGCATCGAGCAGGTGCTCTCCAGCCGTCCCACCCCGGAGCACACCAGCGAGTTCGTGGCGCAAAACGCATGGCATCGCCGGTTTGATGCGGTGGAGTTCCTGCTGCAGCCGCAATCCCAGAATGTGGCTATCGGCCACCAGGCCGCAGGCCGAGCGGAGCCACCCCCGGCGGCAACGCCCAAAG
>CAISJH010000003.1 GCA_903885585.1 uncultured beta proteobacterium | reverse complement strand
GCCTTGGCGCCCATCGCGGCCACGCTGATGGTGGGCCTGGGCTGGGCCCCTGCGATGCAGGTGATGGGCCTGCTGGTGTTGCTGTGCCTGCCGGCGGCGTTCCTGCTACGCGGCAACTCACTGCAGGCCGCACCCGCTGGCCAGATGGTCTTGAGCACGCGCGAAGCCATACGCGACGCGTTTCGCAACCGCAGCTACCTGCTGCTGGGTGCCGGCTTCTTCGTCTGTGGCTTTCATGTGGCGTTTCTCGCCACGCACCTGCCGGGGGTCATTGCGTCCTGCGGGCTGCCCACCGCCTGGGCCGGCTGGTCGTTGGCCCTGTTGGGTCTCTTCAACATCGCGGGCAGCGTGGCCGCGGGCTGGGCCATGGGCCGCTGGCGCATGAAGTCGCTGCTGTCGCTGGTCTATGCCACGCGTGCGCTGGCCGTGCTGGTGTTCCTGCTCGCGCCCAAGACCGGTCCGGTGGTGCTGGCCTTCTCTGCGGTGATGGGATTGACCTTTCTGTCGACCGTACCACCCACGGCGGGCCTGGTGGCGAAGTTCTTCGGGCCGGCCAACATGGCCACGCTGTTCGGCATCGTGATGTTCTCGCACCAGATTGGCGGCTTCCTGGGAGCCTGGCTGGGCGGCCAGGTGTTCGAGGCCACCGGGTCGTACGACTGGATCTGGTACGTCGACATCCTGCTGGCCGTGGGGGCGGCGCTGGTGCATCTGCCGATTCGCGAAGAGCCTTTGCGCCGTGCGGGCGTGGCGGGCAACCCCGCGGCCTGACCCGGGCGCAGAGTCGCTGCGCTGGCGCCTCACCCACCCCCGCACTGGTGGTGGAGGCCGGGCTTTACGGACTGAGTTGAATGCGATCCAGCGATGTCCGATGTCTGGCAGTTGGGTTGGACGCGGACATACTTCCTGCTGCAGCGTCTCACTGAATCGATGTCCCCCGGGATGAAAGCACACACCATGACCCTCTCCATTCCCCACACGGCCTTGCAACTTCGCTCGCTGATCCGCAGCACCGGCGAGCTCGAAGTTGCGCTGGTCGACGTCCCGGTGCCTCAACCGGCGGCCGATGAGGTGCTGGTGCGCATGGAAGCCACGCCCATCAACCCTTCGGACCTCGGGCTGCTCTTTGGCGCCGCTGACATGAGCACGGCCCAGGCTGGGGGCAGCGCCGAACGCCCGGTGATCCACGCCCAGGTGCCCGAGCGGGCCTTGAAGGCCATGGCCGGGCGGTTTGATCAGTCGCTGCCTGTGGGCAACGAGGGCGCGGGTACGGTGGTCCAGGCCGGCAGCTCAGCGGCCGCCCAGGCCCTGCTGGGCAAGAAGGTGGCCCTCATGGGCGGCGCCATGTACACGCAGTACCGCTGCATCCCCGCCGAGCAGTGCCTGCGGCTGCCAGACGACGCCACGCCGGCGCAAGGCGCCAGCTGCTTCGTCAACCCGCTCACCGCGCTGGGCATGGTGGAGACGATGAAAAGCGAAGGCCACAGCGCCCTGGTGCACACGGCGGCGGCCTCCAACCTGGGGCAGATGCTCAACCGCATCTGCCTTCAAGACGGCGTCGGGCTGGTCAACATCGTGCGCAAGCAGGATCAGGTCGACTTGCTCAAGGCGCAGGGCGCGAAGTTTGTCTGCAGCACCGAATCACCCGATTTCATGGCCGAGCTGACCGATGCCATCGCGGCCACTGGCGCGACCATCGCCTTCGACGCCCTGGGCGGCGGCCGGCTGGCCGGTCAGATCCTCACGTGCATGGAAGCCGCGCTCAGCCGCAACGCCCAGGTTTACAGCCGCTACGGATCACCGACGCACAAGCAGGTCTACCTCTACGGCACGCTGGACACCGCGCCCACGGAAGTGGTGCGCAACTTCGGCTTCTCCTGGGGCATGGGCGGCTGGTTGCTGTTTCTGTTTCTGCAAAAGATCGGCCCCGCCGCGGCGCAGAAACTGCGCGAGCGCGTGGCGGCTGAGCTGACCACCACGTTTGCCAGCCACTACGCGCACGAAGTCTCGCTGGCCGGCGCCTTGCAGATGGAGGCGATCGCCGTCTACGGCAAGCGCTCCACGGGCGCCAAGTTCCTGATCAATCCCACCCTGTAGATGGCAGCGTCCGTACCGCACCAGGTGCACCCATGAAGACCCGCATTACCGAGCTGTTCGGCATCCAGCTTCCCATCATTCAGGGCGGCATGCACTGCGCGCCTTGCGCGAGTGCCTGACAGCAGTCACCCCTGCTTTCCAACGGGCGCAACGGGCCCCACAGCGTGGAGGGTAGTGGGGTGGGCTTTGCCCCACCCTTTCTGGACCGGGTACGCATCGGCGAGGGGTGAGCGACCCAGAGGACGAGCCCTTCGCGCCGTGCCGTCGACCAGCCAGAGAGCAAGACGTCATCCGCGGCAGCTCGACGGGCTTTAAAGGGGGGTAGGGCAGGCCGATGGGTGTGCACCCGTGCATCGCGGGGGATCGCCTTGGGTCTATCGGGCTTGGGGTGGGTGTTTGGATTTCATATGCTCTCTGCATCCAGACCAACAAAAGCAGACCCCATGCCGACAGACACCCGTCCGGCCGCACGTCGGATCTTTGGCGCACCGCTGCGCTATATCCAGGGGCCAGGTGCCCTGAGCGAAACGGGGCCGACAGCCGCTGCCATCGGTTCGCGCGCTTTGCTGATCGCAGATGCTTTTGTGCTGGATCTGTTGGAGGAGGCCGTGACGGCGAGCTGCCGGCAAGCGGGCACTCAGGTCACGCCATTGCGATTCGCCGGAGAAATCACACCCGCCGAGATTGAGCGTTTGGTGGGTGCTGCGCATGGGTTGCAGGCCGATGTGGTGATCGCGGCAGGCGGCGGCAAAGGCATTGACGCGGGCAAGGCGGTGGCCCACCGTCTGCGGGTGCCGGTCATCACGGTGCCGACCATCGCATCGAATGACGCGCCCACCAGCAAGATTTATGTGGTGTACGACGAGCAGCACCGCCTGCTCAAGGTCGAACACATGCCCTGCAACCCGCATGCGGTGATCGTGGACACCGCACTCATTGCCAGGGCGCCTCGCAAGCTGCTGCTGGCGGGCATCGGGGATGCCATTTCCAAGAAATTCGAGGTCGAGCAGTGCCACGCGGCTCAGGGGCCGAACATGTTCGCCGGCCTGGGCACGCGTGCGGCGTTGGCCCTGGCCGACCTGTGTTTCGAGACGCTGTTGGCCCACACCGATGGCGCACTGGCTGCGCTGGAGCGCCAAAGCCCGGCTGACAGCCTAGAGGCCATCGTCGAGGCCAATGTGCTGCTGAGCGGCCTGTGCTTTGAAAACGGTGGCTTGTCCGTTGCGCATTCCATGACCCGGGGCCTGTCAGCGCTGCCCGGCACCGCCCATGAACTGCACGGTCTGCAGGTGGCCTACGGCACGATGGTGCAGTGGCACCTGGAAGACCGCCCACCAGCGTTCATGGAGGAGATGCGGGCCTTTTACCGCCGCATCGGCCTGCCCCTGAACCTGCAGCAACTGGGACTGCCTCGCACGCCCACCGATGTCGATATCGACACCCTCGCCACCCTCACCCTGACCGCGCCGCACGTACGCAACTTCAACCGAGTGCTGACGGCACATGACTTATCGCAGGCCATCTCTGCGTTGGAGGCCGCGACGCTTTGAGCATTTGAACGAGTGTGACCAAGGCGACGCCGCGCTTGGCCGTGGATGTCGACTTCAATCGCCTCTGGCAGACCTTGCGTCCGCACGAAACGCCCGCGGTGCCAGGCGATAGCGGCGCCTGAACTGCTCGCCGAAGTGGGACAGGGTCGGGAATCCGCAGGACTGCGCGATGTGGGCGATGGGTTCGCGGCCCTCGATCAGTTGCAGCGCGGCCCAGCCGCAGCGGGCGTCATTGACGTACTCGGTGAAGCTCTTGCCGACCTCGCGCCTGAAGAAGCGCCCGAAGGCGGCCGCCGATACATGCGCCACCGCTGCCGCGTCTTCAACGCGCAGATCTTCGGCCAGATGTTCCTCGATCCAGTTCAGCACGCGGTCGACGCGCTGGCCCCCTGCGGTGCCGCCTACGGGGCCGTCTGAGGGGCTGTAGGCGGCGGGCGCGCCGCCCGAGATTCGGGTGGCCAGCTCACGCAAGTCCGACGCGCCCTCCATCAGTGTGGCCAGCAGGTCCACCATCGCGGCCACGCGGCGCGCGGGCGTCGCCTGGCGCAGGCGCAGGAGCAGTCGTTGCACTTCCAGGCGCGTGTCGCCCCGGATCTCCAGCCCCATGGTGGCCCGAAGCAGCAGGGGTGATACGCCCGCCAGTTCGGGCAGCCCCGTGCGCGCTGCCCAGTCGGGCTTGAACTGCAGCACCGTGGTGGCACAGCCCGCCGCAGGCTGGGGGCCACGGCTGGCCCACAGGTGCGCCACTTCGCCGCCCACCAGCACCAGGTCGTCGTCAAAGAAAGGCTCCACGCTGTCACCCACCCAGCGCAGCCCCTGTCCGCGTTCGATCCAGGTCAGTTCGGCATGCGTGTGACGGTGCAGACCCCCTTCGAAGGTCGGCTGTTCAAGGTGGAGCAGGCGCAGCGACTCGTCTGGGTGGCGCACCGCCTCGCGGAAGATCTTCATCGTGTGGTGACGAGTGATGGTGCCCGGCGCGGGAAATCCCTCGGGTCATTGGGTATGAAAACCGTCATTTCGAACATTCTGGCAGGCTGATGTCGCCCCGATTTCTCTAGAAACTGTCGGTTTTCCATCGGTCCCTTCATCTCTTCAACGACCATGAGCAATCCTTGGTGGCGTGGCGCCACGCTCTAACAGATCTACCCGCGCAGCTTTGCCGATGCCAACGGCGACGGCGTGGGCGACCTGGCCGGTGTCACCGAACGTCTGCCCTACGTGGCCGGGCTGGGCGTGGACGGCATCTGGCTGTCGCCGTTCTTCCCCAGCCCGATGCGCGACTTCGGCTACGACGTGTCCGACCATCGGGGCGTGGACCCGCTGTTCGGCAGCGATGCCGACTTCGACGCCCTGATCGCCCAAGCCCACAGGCTCGGCCTCAAGGTCCTCATCGACCAGGTCTGGAGCCACACCGCTGCCGAGCACCCATGGTTCACCGAGAGCCGTTCAAGCCGCGACAACCCCAAGGCCGACTGGTACGTGTGGGCCGATGCCCGCCCCGACGGCAGCCCGCCCAACAACTGGCAAAGCTGGATGGGCGGGCCGGCCTGGCGCTGGGAGCCCCGGCGCAAGCAGTACCACCTGCACAACTTCCTGCCGCAGATC
>CAISJH010000002.1 GCA_903885585.1 uncultured beta proteobacterium | reverse complement strand
GGCCCGCGCCCCGATGCGGTGGTGGTGACCGCACTTGGGGCAGACGTTGACGTTCTTCTGCAGGTCGGTGTTGTAGAGCACCGTCTCGCAGGACGGGCACTTGACCCACAGCCCCTCCGGCACCGAGCGGCGCTCGGCCGGGTCGGTGTGCTGGATCTTGGGGGGCAGCAGCTTGTCGAGCCAGCTCATGGCGGTGTGCTCCAGGGTGGGTCAGAAGAACGTAAGTGAGATGATGCCTCAAGGCGAGGCGGGCGCCACCGGCCTTGGCCGATGCGGTGTGGGCCCGCCCGGCCAGAAGGCAACAACTCAAGCCGCGTCGAGGGCCTGCCGGATCTCGGCCATGAACGCGTGCGCCACGGCTGGCTCGCCCCCCTCAGGCGCTGCTTCCAGCAGTTGCACCAGCCGGCTGCCGATGACCACTGCGTCTGAAACGGCGCCCACGGCGCGCGCCGTGGCGCCGTCGCGGATGCCGAAGCCCACGCCGACCGGCACCTTCACATGCGCCTTGATGCGGGGCACAGCCTGGGCCACGGCCTCGGTGTCGATATGGCCGGCGCCAGTGACGCCCTTGAGAGAGACGTAGTAGACGTAGCCGGTGGCGATGCGGCCCACTTCGCGGATGCGCTGCTCGGTGGAGGTGGGCGCCAGCAGAAAGATGGGGTCCAGGGCGCGGGCGTGCAGGCGCTGGGCAAAGGCTTCGCATTCCTCGGGCGGGTAGTCCACCACGAGCACGCCGTCCACGCCGGCATCGGCCGCGGCGGCCACAAAGGCGCCCTCCCCGCCCTTCAGGTCAAAGCGCTCGATGGGGTTGGCGTAGCCCATCAACACCACGGGGGTCTTGTCGTCCTGAGCACGGAACTCGCGCACCCACTGCAGCACCTGCGTCAAGCCCACGCCGCGCGCGAGCGCCCGCTCGCTGGCCTTCTGGATGACAGGGCCGTCGGCCATGGGGTCGGAGAACGGGACCCCCAGCTCGATGATGTCGGCGCCGCCTGCAGCCAGGGCGTGCATGACGGCCACGGTCTGAGTGGGGCTGGGGTCGCCGGCGGTGACATAGGGGATCAAGGCCTTGCGGCCTTGGGCGTGCAGGGCTTGGAGGGTGGTGGGGATGCGGCTCATTGCTTGGCCTCGGCTGTGTGTGCGGATTCGGGATGGCGCTGACCCCCTGCGCTCATGTCCCCCGGGCCGTGCTGCGCCCGACCCTCCTCCTTGACTTCGCTACGGGGGCCAACACCATCCCGAACCAAAGTGACGGCTTGCGGAGCCCCTCCCTTCACGCCCTGCCCGCGGCAGGACGGGCGGCAGTAGAAGTCGGCGCCGGAGAGGTCGGCCACGGTGCCGATGTCCTTGTCGCCACGGCCGGAGAGGTTGATCAGCAGGTGCTGGTCGGGGCGCATGGTGGCGGCGAGCTTCATGGCGTAGGCCACGGCGTGGCTGGATTCGAGGGCGGGGATGATGCCCTCGGTGCGGCACAGGCGGTGGAAGGCGTCCAGCGCCTCGGTGTCGGTGATGCCCACGTACTCGGCGCGGCCGATGTCCTTGAGGTACGCGTGCTCAGGGCCGACGCCGGGGTAGTCCAGACCGGCGGAGATGGAGTGGGTCTCGGTGATCTGGCCGTTGTCGTCTTGCAGCAGGTAGGTGCGGTTGCCGTGCAGCACACCGGGCGAGCCGCGGGTGAGCGAAGCGGAGTGCTTGCCGGAGTCCAGACCTTCGCCCGCCGCTTCCACACCAATCAGGCGGGTGCCTTCGTGCTGGATGTAGGGGTAGAAGATGCCCATGGCGTTGCTGCCACCGCCCACGCAGGCGATGACGGCGTCGGGCTGCCGGCCGATCTGTGCGGGCATCTGCGTCAGGCACTCTTCGCCAATCACGCTCTGGAAGTCGCGCACCATCATCGGGTAAGGGTGCGGGCCGGCCACGGTGCCGATGATGTAGAAGGTGTTTTCCACATTCGTCACCCAGTCGCGCAGCGCCTCGTTGAGGGCGTCCTTCAGCGTCTTGCTGCCGGACTCCACCGGCACCACGGTGGCGCCCAGCAGCTTCATGCGGTAGACGTTGGGCGACTGGCGCTTGACGTCCTCGCTGCCCATGTAGACCACGCACTCCAGCCCATAGCGCGCGCAGATGGTGGCGGTGGCCACGCCGTGCTGGCCGGCGCCGGTCTCGGCAATCACGCGCGGCTTGCCCATGCGGCGGGCCAGCAGCGCCTGGCCGATGGTGTTGTTGACCTTGTGCGCGCCGGTGTGGTTCAAGTCTTCGCGCTTGAAGTGGATCTGTGCGCCGCCGATCTCGCGGCTCATGCGTGCGGCGTGGTAGATCGGGCTGGGGCGGCCGACGAAGTGCGCCAGTTCGTGGCGGAACTCGGCCATGAAGGCCGGGTCTTTGAGCGCGGTGTCGTAGGCCTCGCGCAGTTCGTCCAAGGCGTGGATGAGCGTTTCAGCGACGAAGGTGCCACCGTACGGGCCGAAGTGCCCGCGGGCGTCGGGTTGTTGGTAGTTCAGCATGGGAGTTCTTTCTTCAGGAGCCGCTCGGCAAGCTCAGCCGGGCAGGCTCTAACGGGGGCCAGGATCATGGGTCACTGCCAAGGTTCAGGAACCGGGTTCACTGACGGCAGTCACAAGGCGGGTGCCGGGCAGACTCCGCCCGGCAACGATTCCCGGATCAGGCAGCGGGGCTGCGGGGGGCGCTGGCCACGAGGGCATCGGCACGTTGCACTTCGGCGCAGAACTGCTGCATCAGCACGGCGTCCTTGACGCCTTTGGCAGCTTCCACGCCAGAGCTCACGTCAACGGCCCAGGGCCGGACGCGATGGATCCCATCGGTCACGTTTGCAGGATTCAACCCACCAGACAAAACGAGCCGACAGGCCACGTCGGGAAGAACGAGCGACCAATCGAACACCTTGCCGCCACCGCCGTAGCCCTCGACATGCGCGTCGAGCAGCAGGGCCTGGGCGTCTGAAAAAGATGCCGCGCAGTCTAGCAAACTGACCCCCGGGCCCATGCGCACGGCACGTACATAGGGTCTTGCTGGGGCGCGGCACTGTGCGGGGGTCTCATCCCCGTGGAACTGCAGCAAGGCATTCGGCACGGCCTGCAGCGCGGCGTCGATCTCCGCCCCACTGGCGTTGACGAAGAGCAGCACAGGGGTGACGAAGGGCGGCAGGCGGCGCGCGAGCTCGCCGGCGCGCTGCGCCGAGATGGCGCGCGGGCTCTTAGGGTAGAGCACAAAGCCGATAGCGTCCGCCCCCGCCGCAACGGCGGCGTCCTCGTCGGCCTCGCGGGTGAGGCCGCAGATCTTGATCCGAGTACGGTGCATGGCAGGTCGGCTAAGCCAGTGGAGGTCGTTATGGCGGGGTGTGGCCAGGTGGGGGCCTCTGGATGCCGCCGGCTTCAGGGCATCCAGTCCATAGCCGGCGTGCGCTCGGGCAGGCCGTGCACCGCATCGTAGTGCGGACCCACGAAGTACAGCCCGTCAGGGGCGAAGGTGGGTGCCGCCGCCTGCCGGCTGCGTGAGGCCAGCACCTCGCCCATCCACTCCGGTCGACGCGAGCCCGTGCCCACCGCCACCAGGCAGCCCATGATGTTGCGCACCATGTGATGCAGAAAGGCACTGGCCTCGAAGTCGAAGCGCCAGTAGGCGCCGCGTTGGGCGATGTCGAGCTGGCGCAGCGTCTTCACGGGCGACGGCGCCTGGCAGGCGGCAGCGCGAAACGCGCTGAAGTCATGCTCACCAAGCAGGTGACGGGCGGCCGTCTGCATGGCCACGCCATCCAGCGGGCGAAAGACCCAGCCGCAGCGCCCCGATTCCAGCGCCGGGCGCACGGGCGACTCCAGCAGCAGGTATCGGTAGCGCCGGCCTCGGGCGCTGTTGCGGGCGTGAAAACCTGCGCTCACCTCGTGACACCACTGCACCGCCACCTCCGGGCCCAGGTAGCGGTTCGTGCCGCGCACCCAGGAGAACGTGTCCCGCTCGACCGGGGCATCCAGGTGCACCACCTGGTTGAAAGCATGCACGCCGGCATCGGTGCGGCCGGCGCAGACGGTGGTGACGGGCTGGTCGGCGAAGGCGCTGAGCGCCTTCTCCAGACGATCCTGCACCGTCTGGCCATCAGGCTGGGACTGCCAGCCGTGGAAGGCCCGGCCGTCGTAGGCGACGCCAAGCGCCAGGCGCTGGGGGTGATCTTGCACGGCTGGCGCTACAGACTGCTTGGCAAGCCGGCCTTCAGTCCATCTCTTCCAGCAAATCGCGAGCCCGCTCTTTCAGCGCCCCGCTGGCCCGTGAGTAGACCTCGTCCAAAAGATCTCGCGCGCCTTCAAGGTCACCGATCTGCATGAACTCCTCGGCCAGAGCGAGCTTTCTCTCCAAGGTGTGCTCCAACGCGGAGACGTCTTCCATGTAGCGGCTCTCGGCCGGGCCCTCTGCGGGCTCAGGATCGCCGAGGTCGACCTCGAGCACCTGATCTGCGGCCGGCTTCCTGGCCTCGCCGGCATCATCCTCCAACGCAGGCTTGTCCTCGGGCGGCAGGTCCGAGTCCAACTCCAACGCAAAGTCGTCGGCATCCACAGCCGCCACTTCCGGGCCCAAGGCCAGCTCTTCCGTCGACAGCGGTGCCGCTTCAGCTTCAGGAGGAGACGGAACATCGTCTTCCACGCTTGCGTCTACATCGTCAAAGTCCACCGTGTCTACTGCGAACAGCGGGTTGTCCGGGTCCATCGCGCGCCCCATCGACGCCACGTGCAACCACTGCGCACCCGACGGGTCCGTCATCCGATGAAGTTCCTGGGCCTGGGAGAGAAACGACGGGAGATCTCGCCTCAGCGCCAGGACTTCCAGCAGCTTGACGCGGATGTCCAGGCGATCAGGCATCGTCAGCAAGGCGTCTCTCAGGATCTCCTCGGCCTGCGCATCGCGACCGTAGGACAGGTAGACGTCGGCTTCCGCGATGGGGTCGACATCTCCGCCCGAGCCGAATTCCGCCAGGGCGAGACTGTCTGGGCCCGAAGGATTGGCCTCGTCAGCCAGGCCCGATGCGCTCTCGGTCAGCTGTGAGGGCGTGGGAGGCGTCTGCTCGGCATCGCCCTCGAACCGACTCGCCATGAAAGAGGTGGAGGAGGCAGTCCGACGACCTCGCCAGAGCCGGTAGGCGCCCAAAGATGCCAACAACAACACAAGCGCGCCTGCCGCCGGCACGGCCAGCGAACTGACACCTTCCAGACTCAACAAATCAGGCCTGCTGGCAGCCGCCATGGGCGCTGACGCGGCTGACGCGGGGGGAGCCGGAGAAGCAGCTGAAGCTGATGAGGCCGCAGAAGGAGCTGAGGCAGCCTCGGCCAACGCAGCAGACGCCTCTGCCGCTGGCAAGGGAGAAGAAGCAGCCGAGGCCGCAGTGACAGCGGCAGCCGCCGTGGCCGGGGCGCTGGCAGCAGCCGACGTTCCACCCGATTGCCGCAACTCCCGCAAGGCTTGAACGTTGCGCGCGAGCTCGGCCTCGCGCTGGGCCGCGTCTTGGGCGGCGACCTGACGCGAGATGGCCGCTTCGGGTGAGCTGGCTGCCTTGACATTGGCCTGAGACAGCTTGAGCTGGTCAGGCGCAGGCGCGGCTTCAGACTTGCGATCCTGCACACGGGTCTCCACACGCCCGCTGGCCTGGCGCGACGGAGCGGTGTCCTGCGCGGCCTTGGGTGCGGCAGTGGCAAGCCGCTCACGGTAGGCGCCGAAGTCGGCGCTGTGCGCCTGGATCAGCTCGCGCGCCTCCGGTGGCGGCACTTCTTGCACCGGTCCGGTTGACGGGACGCTGAGCACCGCCCCCGCTTTCAGCCGGTTCATGTTGGAGCCTATGAAGGCTTGCGGGTTGGTTCGGTACAGGGCCACCAGCATCTGGTCGAGCGACACCCCCTCGGGCTTGTACTGTCGCGCCACCCCCAGCAAGGTCTCGCCCTGTTGAACCAGATGGGTGTTGCCCGCCGGCACGGTGGCCGGGGTTGCGCTGGGGGCCGACGCAGCTGCTCCAGACTCAGCCGTGATCACCGCGGGGGTGATGGATGCCGGCGCTGCACCGTCCGCGACTTTGGGGCTGACCAGGAGGGTGTAGCCCAGCATGCGCTGGCCGGCGGCCCAGCGAGCGTCGAGGATCACATCGACAAAGACATTGTTGACCGGCTTGACAGTCGACAACTCAATGACTGAGCGGCCATCGGGGCGCCGCACCACCACGGCACGGACATCAGCCAACAGTGCGTCGAACTCCAGACCCGAGAGTCGGTAGGCCTGGGGTGAGGCCACGCGCAACCGCAGCGAACCTTCGTCAGAGGGTGAGAGGTCGCGGACTTCCACCTCCGCTTTCAGCGGTTCACCCAGGCTGGACTGGACCGTCAGGCGGCCAAAACTGAGCGCCGATGCCACCGAGGACAGCCCCAGGCAAGCCAATGCCAAAGCGCCCAGCAGGCCTTGGCGCAGCCAGCGTGCACGAGGCGAACTGATCAGGCGGGCCACAGGTGGTTCGCAGTGACGGTGATGAGCAACCAAGGAACCTCCGGCAGGGACCAACCAGGCCGCCTCATTTCATGGGAATGGCCAAGACCATGACATCACCGCTCGAGCAGGATGCGCAGCATGCGCCGCAGCGGCTCGGCCGCGCCCCACAGGAGCTGATCGCCGATGGTAAAGGCACCCAGGTACTCCGGGCCCATGGCCATCTTGCGAAGGCGCCCCACGGGAATGGTCATGGTGCCGGTCACGGCCACCGGCGTGAGGTCGCGCAGCGTCGCTTCACGGGTGTTGGGCACCACCTTCACCCAGGCGTTGTCAGCCGCGATCATCGCCTCGATATCGGCCAGCGGCACGTCCTTCTTGAGCTTGAAGGTCAGCGCCTGGCTGTGGCAGCGCATGGCGCCCACGCGCACGCAAAAGCCGTCCACCGGCACGGCGGGTGAGCCAAAGCCCTCCCCCTGGCCGAGGATCTTGTTGGTCTCGGCCATGCCCTTCCACTCTTCCTTGCTCTGGCCGTTGCCCAGGTCCTTGTCGATCCAGGGGATGAGTGAGCCGCCCAGGGGGACACCAAAGTTGGCGGTCTCGTCGGCGGAGAGCGAGCGCTGCTTGGCAATCACCTGGCGGTCGATCTCCAGGATGGCGCTCTTGGGGTCGGCCAGCAGGGCCTTGACCTCGGCGTTCAGCGTGCCGTACTGCGTGAGCAGCTCGCGCATGTGCTGTGCGCCGCCGCCTGAGGCCGCCTGGTAGGTCTGCGTGCTCATCCACTCCACCAGGCCCGCCTTGTACAGCGCGCCCACGCCCATGAGCATGCAGCTGACCGTGCAGTTGCCGCCGACCCAGTTGCGTCCGCCAGCATCCAGCGCGCGCTGGATCACGGGCATGTTCACCGGGTCCAGGATGATGACGGCGTCATCTTTCATCCGCAGCGTGGAAGCGGCGTCGATCCAGTGGCCGGTCCAGCCCGCGGCGCGAAGCTTGGGGTAGACCTCGGTGGTGTAGTCGCCGCCCTGGGCGGTGATGACGATGTCGCAACGCTTGAGCGCTGCGATGTCGTGCGCGTCTTGCAACTGGGTCTCGTTCTTCGCCATGGCCGGGGCGGTGCCACCAGCATTGGAGGTGGAGAAGAAGAGCGGCTCGATCAGGCCGAAATCACCTTCGGCCTGCATTCGGTCCATGAGCACGGAGCCCACCATGCCGCGCCAGCCGACCAATCCTACGAGTCTCATTTCAGTTCGCCTTTCCAGTGTGTCTGGACCCCGGTGTGCCCCCGGCTCGTGTCGCCGGGGTCCAGGAGAGGGGGCGAGACGATCCGAGAGCCGCTAGCTCTTGGTAATTTTGGTAGTGGTGATGATGGCTTTGCCAGACAGGGCCGCCACGACGGCGTCGCCCATCTCGCGCGTGCCCACACGCTGCGTGCCTTCGCTCCAGATGTCACCCGTGCGCAGGCCGGCCGACAGCACGGCCTTGACGGCCGACTCGATACGGTCGGCAGCCTCAGGCTGGTTGAGCGAGTAACGGAGCATCATGGCAGCAGACAAGATTGTAGCCAGCGGGTTTGCAACACCCTTACCCGCGATGTCCGGCGCGCTGCCATGGCTGGGCTCGTACAGGCCCTTGTTCTGCTTGTCCAACGAGGCTGAGGGCAGCATGCCGATGGAGCCGGTGAGCATGGCGGCCTCGTCCGACAGGATGTCACCGAACATGTTGCCGGTGACCACCACGTCCAGCTGCTTGGGCGCCTTGACCAGTTGCATCGCGGCGTTGTCCACGTACATGTGCTCCAGCGTGACGTCCGGGTAGTCCTTGTGGACCTCGGTGACCACGTCCTTCCAGAACTGGAAGGTCTCCAGCACATTGGCCTTGTCCACGCTGGTGACCTTGCCGCCCTGGCCACCGGACCGCTTGCGCGCGGCCTGGAAAGCCACATGGGCGATACGCTCGATCTCCGGGCGGCTGTAGCGCATGGTGTCAAAGGCTTCCTCGGCACCAGGGAAGTGGCCATCCACCGCCGTGCGCCGGCCGCGGGGCTGGCCGAAGTAGATATCGCCCGTCAGCTCGCGGATGATGAGAATGTCCAGGCCCGCTACCAACTCGGGCTTGAGGCTGGAGGCGTGGGTCAGTTGCTCATAGCAGATGGCCGGGCGGAAGTTGGCGAACAACCCCAAGTGCTTGCGCAGACCGAGGATGGCCTGCTCCGGGCGGTACTGGCGCTCGAGCTTGTCGTACTTCCAGTCGCCCACGGCGCCAAACAGCACGGCATCAGCCGCCTTGGCCAGGTTCAGCGTGCCCTCGGGCAGCGGATGACCATGCGCATCAAAGGCCACACCACCCACCAGGGCGGTCTCGGTCTCGAACTTCAGGTCCAGCACGCCGAGCACCTTGACGGCCTCGGCCATGATTTCGGTGCCGATGCCGTCACCGGGCAGGATGGCGATCTTCATACAGCGGTCCTCGTGTGTGCCAGCCAGGGCATGCGGGTCAGGCGTTCGGCCTCGAAGGCCTTGATCTTGTCGGCGTGGCGCAGCGTGAGACCGATGTCGTCAAAGCCGTTGACCAGGCAGTACTTGCGAAAGGGCTGCACGTCGAAGGGCAGCTCACTGCCATCGGGCTTGATCACCACCTGCCGGGGCAGGTCGATGGTGAGCGAGTAGCCCACGAAGCCCTTGACCTCGTCTAAGAGGCGCGCAATCTGCTCTTCCGGCAGCCCGATGGGCAGCAGCCCGTTCTTGAAGCAGTTCGAGAAGAAGATGTCGGCAAAGCTCGGCGCCAGGATGGCCCGAAAGCCGTACTGATCCAGCGCCCAGGGGGCGTGCTCGCGGCTGGAGCCGCAGCCGAAATTGCGCCTCGCGATCAGCACCGAGGCGCCCTGGTAGCGCGGACTGTTCAGCACGAAATCCGGGTTGGGACGGCGCGAGGCCGGGTCCTGCCCAGGCTCACCCTTGTCCAGGTAGCGCCACTCGTCAAAGAGGTTGGGGCCGAAGCCGGTGCGGGCGATCGACTTCAGGAATTGCTTGGGAATGATGGCGTCGGTGTCGACGTTCTCGCGGTCCATCGGGGCCACGAGCCCCTTGTGCACGGTGAAGGCTTGCATGTCACTTCTTCTTGGCAGCGTCTTCGATCTTCTCGCCGGCCTTCTTCAGGTCTTGCCCAATGCCCTGCACGGTGTTGCAGGCGCTGAGCAGCAGGGCGGCGGCGAGGAGGCAGGTGAGGGCGGAGAGGGATTTCATCGGGCGACCTCCGCTCAAGCGATGCGCCGCACGTCGACGAAATGGCCGGCCAGGGCGGCGGCGGCGGCCATCGCCGGGCTGACGAGGTGGGTACGGCCGCCCGCGCCCTGTCGGCCCTCGAAGTTGCGGTTGCTGGTGGAGGCGCAGCGCTCGCCCGGCTCCAGCCGGTCGGCATTCATGGCCAGGCACATGCTGCAGCCGGGCTCGCGCCACTCGAAGCCGGCACCGCGGAAGATTTCGTGCAGCCCCTCGGCCTCGGCCTGGGCCTTCACCAGGCCGGAGCCCGGCACCACCATCGCCACCTTGACATTGGAGGCCACGCGCCCGCCGGCCTTGCGCACCACGGCGGCGGCCTCGCGCAGGTCTTCGATGCGGCTGTTGGTGCACGAGCCGATGAAGATCTTGTCCACCACGATGTCGGCGATGGGCTTGTTGGGCGTGAGACCCATGTAGGTGAGCGCGCGCTCGATGGCGCCGCGCTTGACGGCGTCCTTCTCCTTGTCGGGGTCCGGCACCCGGTCTTCGATGGACAGCACCATCTCCGGGCTGGTGCCCCAGGTGACCTGCGGGCGGATCTGCGCAGCGTCCAGCTCCACCACGGCGTCGAACGTCGCGTCAGCGTCCGAATGCAGCGTGCGCCAGTGCGCCACGGCCTGCTCCCACTCCGGGCCGCCAACGAAGCGGCCGGTGGCGGCATCGGTGCCCGGCGCGAACGGTCGGCCCTTGACGTAATCGATGGTCTTGTCATCCACGGCCACCAGGCCGGCGCGCGCACCCGCCTCGATGGCCATGTTGCACACCGTCATGCGGCCTTCGATGCTGAGCGAACGGATCGCGGAGCCGGCAAACTCGATGGTGTAACCCGTGCCGCCGGCCGTGCCGATGCGCCCGATGATGGCCAACACGATGTCCTTGGCCGTGACGCCGCGCTGCAAGGCGCCGTCCACCTTGACCAGCAGGTTCTTCGCCTTCCTGGCCAGCAGCGTTTGCGTGGCCAGCACGTGCTCCACCTCGCTGGTGCCGATGCCGTGCGCCAGCGCACCGAAAGCGCCATGCGTAGAGGTGTGCGAATCGCCGCACACCACCGTCATGCCCGGCAGCGTGGCGCCCTGCTCGGGCCCGATGACATGCACGATGCCCTGGCGCTTGTCCAGAAAGGGAAAGTACGCTGCTGCGCCATGGGCCTTGATGTTGGCATCCAGCGTCTGCACCTGCAGCCTGGAAATCGGGTCACGGATGCCGTCGTAACCGTCAGACCAGCCCGTGGTGGGCGTGTTGTGGTCGGCCGTGGCCACCACCGAACTCACGCGCCAGACCTTTCGCCCGGCAATCCGCAGCCCCTCAAAGGCCTGCGGGCTGGTGACCTCATGCACGAGGTGGCGGTCGATGTACAGCACCGAGGTGCCGTCTTCTTCGGTGTGGACGACGTGTTCGTCCCACAGCTTGTCGTAGAGGGTACGTCCGGACATGATGGCGAGCCAGAAGCTAAGCCCGCGATTGTCGCGGATTCGGCTTCGTCTGCGTCACCTCCCGTCGAAGCCGCACGACGACGCCGAAACCTGCTGCTATACCCCTGCCATCAGAACATCCACGGCTCTGATGATGCAGTCGCCTTGATCTGCCACGTTTGCGGTGCGGCGCAGACTCGATCTGTGCACTGCTGCGATCAAGCGTGTAGCCAGCACCAGGCGCTTGTCTTCCACCGCAATGACAGGATTGAGGTGCTTGACCGCCGGGTAGTCCGAAAGCAGCGGGATGACCACCACCGCAGGATCGGGCGGCAGCAGGTTGCTCTCGATGACCACCATGGCCACACCCCGGTACTCCGCCACGTCAAAGCGAGTCAGTCGCGCCACGAGGGTCCTCCGTGCGCAGCGATGATCTCAGCCAACGGGTGACCGTGGCGCGTGTGCCAATCGGCCTGTGCCGCGAACGCATCTGCGTTGTCCGCGAGCCATTGCCTTTGCCTAGCCTCGTTGATGGCCTTGAACAGGGCCGCTTCAGCCACCGCTGACACGTTGATCTCAAGCTCTTTGGCGCTGTCCAGTGCCGCAGCATCAAGGGTCACGGATGTCTTGCGCTTGGTACTGGTCAACATACTGCGATGCCTCCCTAAAGTACCTCAAATGATACCGTCCCAGGTACCTCCATTGGGTAACAGGACGGCCCAAGTTCGTCGGGAGCGCTTGAGACCGCCCCTCACCCCAACGCCGCCACCACCTCCGCCGGCGCCTGCACCAGTTCGATCAGCACGCCTTCGCCGCCCACAGGGAATTCGTCGTTGCCCTTGGGGTGTATGAAGCAGATGTCGTATCCGGCGGCGCCCTTGCGGACGCCCCCGGGGGCGAAGCGCACGCCGCGAGCCGTCATCCACTCCATGGCCTTGGGCAGATCGTCCACCCACAGACCCAGGTGGTTGAGCGGTGTGGCGTGCACGGCCGGCTTCTTGTCGGGGTCCAGCGGTTGCATCAGGTCCACCTCTACGGCGGTGGGCCCCTGGCCCAGGGCGCAGATGTCCTCGTCGACGTTCTCACGCTCGCTGACAAAGGTGCTCTTGACCGTCAGGCCCAGCATGTCCACCCAGAGCGACTTCAGGCGCTGCTTGTCGGGGCCACCTATGGCGATTTGCTGGATGCCGAGGATGCGAAAGGGTTTGGGGGTGGTCATGGCGTGTGGGCGTTGATGGGCTTCGACAGGCTGATCGCGAACGGATGGGCAACAGCTCAGGCGAACTTCAGGATGGGCTGGTCCACGGCCAGGCTCTCGCCCTTGGCGGCCATCAGCTCGGACACGGTGCCGTCTTGCGCGGCGGTGAGGATGTTCTCCATCTTCATGGCTTCGATGACCGCCAGGCGCTCGCCGGCCAGCACCGCCTGCCCGGGCTTGACGGCGATGTCCACCAGCAGCCCCGGCATGGGCGACAGCAGGAACTTGCTCATGTCGGCCAGGGCCTTGAAGGGCATGAGGCGCTGCAGCTCGGCTGCGCGCGCACTCAGCACCATGGCCTGGATGCGGCGACCATTGTGCGAGACGCGCGTCCACAGCCCTTCGCGCTCGATCTGCGCCGTGAAGGGCCGACCGTTGCAGGAGCCACTGGCGCGGATGCCGCCGAAGGTCCACTCCTTGGCCACGGCGTAGGTCTTGCCGCCTGCGCCGCCCACTTGCACGGTGAGGGCGCCGTGGGCCTCCAGTCGCACCGGCACATGGCGGTGCGCACCCGCCTCGCCCTTGACCACCACCACGAAGTCCTCGCCCAGACGGACGCCGTGCCCGTCGAGCTGGCCGGTGATGCCCGCGGCGCGTTCGCGGTAGCGGCGGTAGGCGGCCGCGGCCAGCGCGACCAGGAAGTCCGGGTCGTCGTGCGGCACATCTTCGGCACGGAAGCCGCCGGCATAGTGCTCGGCGATGAAGCCGGTGTTGAAGTCAGCGCTGACGAACTTCGAGTGCGC
>CAISJH010000001.1 GCA_903885585.1 uncultured beta proteobacterium | reverse complement strand
GTTGAGCATGAAGCGCACCGACAGGATCGTCGGTATCGACGGCACTGCCCAGGGCAGGATGAAGAGCACGGACAGTGCCTTGATCCACCAGCGGGTCTTGATGAAGAAGCCCGAGAGCATGAGCGCCACTGCCATCTTGAGGTTGATGGCGATGGCGAGGAACACGATGGTGTTGACCGCCGTGCGGAAGAAGATGGGGTCAGCTGCAAGCTTGACGTAGCTTTGCGGGTCCCGCGCCAGCCACAAGCCGTAGCAGACGGGGTACACCACGAACACGACGAAGACGATGAGATAGGGCACCACGAGCACGCGCCCCCAGAACTCCCAGGTCGACAGCGGTTTCGTCGGCGGCGCCCCTGCAAGGGCGGTGACGTTGGCGGTGCTCATGATGCGGAAGGTGCGTCAGGCCAGGGCGTCGCTGACCTGACGCCCGTACCTGTCTCTTGAAGAAAAGCGACCCGGCTTTTTGGGCCGGGCCGCATGGCGGTCAGGCGGTGGGGAAGATCAGTTTGCTGCCACCTGCTTGATGCGGGCGATCATCTCGTCCACCGCACGGTCCACCGGCACCTTCTCATTGAGCACCCGGTTGGCCGCCTTGGCCCAGACGTTTTCGTTGTTGAGGACCGTGAACTTGAAGTTCTTGGTGATCTCGAACGGCGTCGTACCGGACATGAACTGGTTGTACACCGCGAGGCGGTGCGGATCGCCCTTCCAGAAAGCGCTTTGTTGAGCCTTCTTGGTCACAGGGAACCACCGGCCCAGCGAACCTTCAACATAAGGCGTCAGATTCGCCTCCTCCAGCAGGAAGGAGACAAACTTTGCCCCAGCCGCCTTGTTCTTGGCGTCCTTGAAGATCACGCCCGTCTTCACGGCCGCACGGTAGGTCATCTTGCTGCCGTCGGGCTTGTTGGGGAAGCCGGCGGTGGCAATCAGTTCCGTGTAGTTCTTCTTGGCCGTGGCACGCTGCGCCTCGGTGAGCGAGGCGTTGTTCATGTCGTCCAGCCACTTGGCGGCGATCGAAATCGTCGCGTTGTGGGTCATGACGGTGGTCTTGTTGTGGAAGGCCACGTTGTTGTCAGGATCCTTCCAGCTGGTGGCCGACGGGGGCGCACAGCCCTTGGAGTAAACCGCCGTGTACTCCGTCATCGCGTCGATCAGACCCTTACGCACGGCCGGATCGTCCACCAGCAGCTTGCCAGCGTCGCTGACCAGGCTGATGTTGTAGGCGTCCATGAAGGTCAGGAACGAGAAGAAGGAGTCGGTGGAGTCCACTCCCAAGGGTTGACCGATGCCGAAGGCGCGGTTGCCCGTCTTCTGGCGGTAGGCCGGCTGCACCTTGTCGCACCAGAAGCTCCAGTAGCCCTTCCAGTCCTTGGGAATGTCGCTGTCCTTGAAGCCCGCATCAGCCAGCATGTCCTTCCAGTACTGGATGTGCATGGTTTGCTGCTTGACCGGGAAGGCGTAGTAGGCGCGCTTCTGTTCGGCGTTGTTCAACAGGAAGGTGGTCGACAGCGCGCGCGGCTCGAAGGTGTTGCGCAGCGGATCGATGACCCTGGTGATGTCCTCGAGCTTGCCGTCGTAAGCCCACTTGGCCGTGACCTGGAAGTCGTAGGTGTCGGCATAGGCGACATCAGGCGGGTTGCCGGAATCCAGCGCCGCCACCGTCTTCGGGATCATGTCCTGAATCGGGAACATCGTGAGCTCAATCTTGATGTTCTTGTTCTTGGCCTCGAACTTCTTGATCGCCTCGAACAAAGCATCGTCTTCAGCCTTGTAGAAACCCTTGACCCAGAAGACGGTCAACTTTTCCTGCTTCGGTGCCTGGGCCGCTACGGGTCCCAGCGCCAGCATGGCCGCGCCGGCAATGACGCTCGTGATCAAAGTCCTGAATTTCATGCGATAGGTCTCCTGTACGGAATGGAGGGCACCGCTAGCCCCTGATTGGAATCGTATGACGATTGAAGACGACGCCGATGCGGAGAAACCCGCATGAGGCGCCGCACATGGCGGCAGTGCTCAAGTCCCAGCGCACTCCGGCACCGGCGTCAGCACCGGCCGGCCGGCGAAGTGCTCGCGCAGATTGCCGAAGGCGAGGTCTGCCATGGCCTGGCGGGTCTGGCCCGTGGCGCTGCCGATGTGGGGCACCAGCACCACCTGCGGCAGGTCCATCAGGCGCTGCGGCACACGGGGCTCGTCCTCGAAGACGTCCAGCGCCGCACCGCCAATCACACCTGCCTCCAGGGCTTCGATCAGCGCCACCTCGTCCACCACGGAGCCACGTGCCACGTTCACCAGGATGCCCTTGGGCCCCAGGGCCTGCAGCACCTGCGCGTTCACCAGATGGCGCGTGCCCGCCCCGCCCGGGGTGATGAGCACCAGGAAGTCGCTGTCACGCGCCAGACTCAGGAGGTCGGCGTGGTGCGCATAGGGCACATCGGCCTTGGGCGTTCGAGTGTGATACGCGATCTGCATGCCAAAGGCCTGCGCGCGGTGCGCAATGGCCTGCCCAATGCGGCCCATGCCCACCAGGCCCAGCCGTGCCCCGGACATCTTGCGCGCCAGCGGCATGGGCGCGTTCAGCCACTGGCCCGCTCGGACATAACGGTCGGCCGCCGGCAGTTGCCGCGCTGCGCAGAGCATCAGGCCGATGGCCAGGTCCGCCACATCGTCATTCAGCACGTTCGGCGTGTGGGTGACCATGACCCCACGCGCCTTGGCGGCCGCGACATCCACGCCGTCGTAGCCCACGCCCATCACGGAGATCAGCTCCAGGGCAGGCAGTTGGGCGATCAGCTCGGCGCTGATTTTGGAGTCGCCGCTGCCGGCCACGGCCCGCACCTGTGGCGCCACCTTGGCAAAGGCGGCAGGGTCGGTCTCATGCAGACGATCGTGGAACTGGAACGCAGCCGACAGCTGCGAGGTATAGAGCGGCGAAAGCTTGGCCGCAGCAAGCACATGGAGGTCGGACACCGGGTTTCTCCTCGGCCTTGAGGCCTGTTCTGAGAGTCAATCGTCATACCATAATAGGTTCATCCTGATGCCCCACTCCTACGGGAAAGCGAGAACACCACGATGAGCGACGACGCCAACAAGCCGAAAAAGAACCCCTCGGAGCTGCGCAGTCAGCAGTGGTTCGGTCGCCAGGACCGCGACGGCTTCGCCTACCGCTCCTGGGTCAAGGGCAAGGGCATCCCGCACGACCAGTTCGATGGCCGGCCGGTCATCGGCATCTGCAACACCTTCAGCGAGCTGACCCCCTGCAACTCGCACTTCCGCACCCTGGCCGAGCAGGTGAAGATCGGCGTGTACGAAGCGGGCGGCTTTCCGCTGGAGTTCCCGGTGATGTCGCTGGGCGAGACCCTGCTGCGCCCCACCGCCATGCTGTACCGCAACCTGGCCAGCATGGACGTGGAGGAAAGCATCCGCGGCAATCCGATCGACGGCGTGGTGCTGCTGATGGGTTGCGACAAGACCACGCCTGCCCTGCTGATGGGCGCCTCCAGCTGCGACCTGCCCACCATCGGTGTGTCGGGCGGGCCCATGCTCAACGGCAAGTGGCGCGGGCAGGAACTGGGCTCGGGCACGGGCGTGTGGAGCATGAGCGAGCAGGTGCGCGCCGGCACCCTCAAGGTTCAAGACTTCTTCGAGGCCGAGAGCTGCATGCACCGCAGCCACGGCCACTGCATGACCATGGGCACGGCCTCCACCATGGCCTCCATGGTGGAGGCGCTCGGCATGGGCCTGCCGGGTAATGCCGCCTTCCCGGCCGTGGACGGGCGGCGCAACGTGATCGCTCGCAATGCCGGGCGCCGCATCGTGGAGATGGTCCACCAGGACCACAAGATCTCTCAGATCCTGACGCGGGAGGCCTTCGAAAATGCCATCCGCACGCTCGCCGCCATTGGTGGCAGCACCAACGCGGTGATCCACCTCATCGCCATCGCCCGGCGCATCGGCGTCCAGCTGACCGTGGACGACTTCGAGCGTCTGGGCAGCGAGTTGCCCTGCCTGGTGAACCTGCAGCCCAGCGGCCAGTACCTGATGGAGGACTTCTGCTACGCCGGCGGCTTGCCGGTGGTGATGAAGGAGATCGCCCACCTGCTGCACACCGACCATGTCACCGTCAGCGGCAAGACCGTGGCCGTGAACATCGCCTCCGCCGAGAACTACAACCCCGACGTCATCAAGCCCTTCGCCCAGCCCTTCAAGGAGAAGGCCGGCATTGCCATCCTGCGCGGTAATCTCGCGCCGCGCGGCGCGGTCATCAAACCCAGCGCGGCCACGCCTGCCTTGATGGTGCACACCGGACGCGCTGTGGTGTTCGAGGACAGCGACGACTTCCACCGCCGCATCGACGACGAGAACCTGGACGTCGACGAGACCTGCATCCTGGTGCTGAAGAACTGCGGCCCCAAGGGCTACCCCGGCATGGCCGAGGTAGGCAACATGCCATTGCCCCCCAAGGTGCTGCG